>JALYNB010000340.1 GCA_030773395.1 Actinomycetota bacterium | reverse complement strand
GCGTCGGGCAGGCCGAGCCGGTGGCGCATCGCGGCCGCCGGCATGGGCTTGCCCAGGTGGTAGCCCTGGGCGACCGGACACCCAAGCTCGACGAGCCGGCGGCGCAGCGGCTCGGACTCCACGCCCTCCGCCACGACGAGCAGGCCGAGGCTCTGGGCGAGCTGGATGGTCGCGCGGACGATGGCGGCGTCGTCGCGTGACGCCACCATGCCCTGCACGAACGACTTGTCGATCTTTACCTCGTTCACCGCGACCCTGCGGAGGAAGGCGAGGGACGAGTAGCCGGTGCCGAAGTCGTCAACGGACAGGGTGACCCCCAGCCCGCGCAGGGCGGCCAGGACGTCCTCGACGACCTCGAGTTCGCTCATGACGACCGTCTCGGTGATCTCGACGACGAGCCGGTCCGCCGGGAGGTCGTGGCGCCGCAGCGCGGCGGCGATGTCTCGCGGCAGCTCGTGGTCGAGCAGGCTCCGGGCCGACAGGTTGACGGCGACGCGGATGTCGCGGCCCTGCCGCCGCCAGGCTGCGCACTCGGCCACCGCCTTGCCCAGGACCGCGACCGTGAAGGCCCGCACCAGCCCGCTGTGCTCTGCCGCGGGCACGAAGTCCGCGGGGTGGAGCAGGCCCCTCCGGGGGTGGGACCAGCGGGCCAGCGCCTCCGCCGCCACCACCTCGCCCGTGACGAGGTCGACCTGGGGCTGGAAGTGCAGGACGATCTCGTCCCGCGTCAGGGCCCCCCGCAGCTCCGCGACGAGCGCCAGCCGCTGGACGCTCGAGTCGTCGTGCGCCGGGTCGTAGCGCCGCCAGGACCCGCGGGAGGTCTTGGCCTGGTAGAGGGCCACGTCGGCGCGCTGCAGCAGCTCCTCGAACGTCCGGCCGTCGCGGGGGTGCATCGCGATGCCGATGCTGCCCTCCACCGCGAGGCGCAGCCCCTCTGTCTCGACCGGGTCGGACAGGACGCGGAGCAGCCCGGCGGCGACCTCCTCCGCCGCCACCGGCCCCGCCACCTCGGGGAGCAGCACAGCGAACTCGTCCCCGCCCAGACGGGCCACCAGGTCGCCGTCCCGCACGGCCGCGCGGAGCCGGGCGGCCACCTCGCGGAGCAGCCGGTCCCCCGCCGAGTGCCCCAGCGTGTCGTTGATCTCCTTGAAGTGGTCGAGGTCCACCAGCAGCAGAGCGGCCGTCGTGTGGCCCCCGCCCGTGAAGACCTCATGCGCCCGCTGCCTGAGGCGCGAGCGGTTCGGCAGGTCCGTGAGCTCGTCGTGCGCCGCGGCGTGGGCGCTGCGCTCCGCCTGGCGGCGCAGGTCGGCGTACAGACGCGCGTTCTCGATGGCGGCGCTCACCGTGTGACCGAAGGCGGTGAGCACGGCCCGCTCCCGCTCGCTCAGCCGGACCGCACCGTCGAACCCGACTCGGAGCTGTCCGAACCGCTGTCTCGCCGTGCCCAGCGAGGTCGACGCCCAGGTGGAGACGTCACTGGCCCCGTCGCCGCTCTCCAATGGGCCCGCCGCGTAGCGGCGCTCACCCTCGACCCCCATCGTCACGATTTCGGCACTGTCCGCGCGGAACAGCTCGACGGCTTTGAGCAGGGCCGCCCGGACGACGTGCGGCTCCTCCAGGCTCGTCACGGCGCGCGTGGACTCCTCGAGCCGGCGCCACACGTCGCGCTCCTCCCGCGTCGCGAGGTAAGCGCGGTAGGCGATGAAGAGCAGCACGAGGAAGGGCGGCACGGCGAGCAGCGACTCGGGTCGCGACTTGCCCAGGGCCAGCAGCACGAGCGCGAGGGCCGTGTTGCCCAGACTGACCAGGAGGCGCAGGCGCAGACCGTCGGCGAACACGCCGCGCAGTGGTGCGCGCTGAGCGAGACTGATCGCAGCCGAGACGCACACGCCCTGCCACAGGGCGAGCACGAGGACCGCCGCCGCGACGATCGCGGCCGTGCTCGGGGTGACCGCTGCGTTCGGCCCGACGCCGAGGGCGTCGACGAGCAGACCGACGACGCCGATGCCGACCGTGGTGGCCCCGACGTTGAAAGCCACCTTGACCGCGGACATGCGAGCGGCGGCCAGCGCCACTACCGATGCTCCGGCTTGGATCAGCACGAACCACGGCAGCGGCAGGAGGGTCAGCCCGAACACCAGACCGAGCTCGATGCCGGTGAGGGCTTCGCGGTTGTGTCCCCAGCGGAGGTGCAGGACCGGGACCGCGCCGGAGGCGAGGAGGAGTGCGCCGATGACGACGTGCGCGCGCGGCGGTGCCGGACCGATCGACAACGCGGCGACGGCCACCGTGGCCAGACCAGCGACCGCCACGGCGACGATGAGCAGACGCAACGGCAGGGGCGACCGGCTGCCCCGCCCGCGCTGCTCCACACACCCATGGTGCCCTACTGACCACCCCCCGTGTCTAGAGACGGACGGATGGGGATCAGTCCCAGGAGCGGATCCCGATGTGTGATCCCTGCACCGGTGTCTCGGACCCCCAGCCACACCCGTTCCACGCCGACCCGTTCCACGCCGACCCGTTCCACGCCGACCCGTTCCACGCCGACCCGTTCCACGCCGACCCGTTCCACGCCGACCCGTTCCACGCCGACCCGTTCCACGCCGACCC
>JALYNB010000339.1 GCA_030773395.1 Actinomycetota bacterium | reverse complement strand
GCGCCTGCCCCCGTCGCGACCCGGCCCAGCTCCGCGAGCACGGCCGCGACGAGCTCGCCCCGCTCCGCCGGGGACGCCGCCGCGGTCGCCCCGTCGTCACGCCCCGCCTCGCCGTAATCCCCGAGCGGCACCGCGGGGGCCAGCCCGCCGAAGTGCGGGTCGGGCGGGGTCAGCCGCGCGGCTTCCCGCGCGGCCTCGGCCGCACGCCGGACGCCCTCAGGCGTCAGCGACGTCGTCGCGACCACCCCGACGCGGGCACCGTCCACGACCACCCGCACGCGCGCCTCACCGTCGGAGCGGGCGGTGTTCTGGTGGATCCGCGAGTCGGCGTACCTGGTCAGCGCCGAGGTCGAGCGGGTCAGCGCGACCTCGACCCCGTCCACGCCGGCCAGGGTCAGGGCCGACTCGGCGACCTCCAGCAGCTCGCTCACCGCACCCCTGCCGTCGCACGACCCCACTGCATCAGCGCACTCCTACCGTCGCGCGGAAGCGGCCCGAAGGGGCGCCGTGCGCCACCCGCGCCACCTGCGGCGGCTGTCCCTTGCCGCAGTTCGGCACCCCCCACACCCGCCAGTCGTCGGTGCCGCCGAGCGCGTCGCAGGAGCCCCAGAACCGGGTGGTGCGACCGGCGTACGTCGGGTTGCGGAACAAGCGCCCGAGCCGGCCGTGCCGCACCTCGTACGCCGCCTCGCAGCCGAAGGAGAAGTCGTCGCGCTGGTCGTCGATCGACCAGGACCGGTTGGTCAGCAGCAGGAACCCGTCGTCGGTGTCGGCGACGAGTTCGGCCAGGGTCACGGCCGGCTCGGGCCCGGGTTGCAGGTGCACGTTGTTCATGCGGATCAGCGGGATTGTGCCCCAGGAGTCGGCCCGCGCGGTGCCGTTGGAGCGCTCGCCCCGCGTCGCCGCCGTCTCCCGGTTCGTGAGGAACCCGGCGAGGACCCCGCGGTCGATGAGGGTGGTCGAGCGCGCGGGGACGCCCTCGTCGTCGTAGCCGAACGTGCCCATCGCCCCGGGCGTCGTCGCGTCGGCCGTGACCGTGACGAGGTCGCTGCCGTAGCGCAGCGAGCCGAGGTCGGACTCGCGGACGAAGCTCGTGCCGGCGTACGCGGCCTCCATGCCCTGGATGCGGTCGAGCTCGAGGGCGTGGCCGATCGACTCGTGCACCTGCAGCGCGAGCTGGGACGACTCGAGCAGCACGACGGCGTCTGGCCGCAGCGGCAGATCGGGGGCGTCGAGGAGGGCCACGGCCTCGAGCGCGGTACGGCGGGCCGCGTCGTGCAGGGCGAGCGCGACAACGGACTCCCAGCCGCCGGAGACGTATTGGCCGCCGAAGGAGTTCGGGAACGAGCGGCGCTGCGCCTCGCCGCCGCCGATCGCGTGCACGGCGAAGCCACCGCCCACCTGGATCACGGTCTGGTCGACGCGGGCCGCCGCGCTGGAGCGGAAGGCCGTGCGGCGGCGGAAGCCGTCGGTGGAGGCGTCCACGAAGCTCACGCCCGCGACCTGGCGGGCCTCGCCGACGACGGTGAGCAGGTGCTGGACCTTCTCCGCGAGCGGCACCTCGAGGGGGTCGCGGTCGTGCGGCGTCGTCCAGGCGCCGACCGCCGCCGGGGTGTCGTCGAGCTCGACCCGCGCGGCGCCGGGAATCCGCCGGCTGGCCCGGGCCACCTCGACGGCGTGGACGGCAGCCCGCCGGACGGCCTCCCCGTCACCCGGCCCCCCGGTCAGGGAGGTGGCGGCGAACCCCCAAGAGCCCTCCACGAGCACCCGGACGCCGAGGCCGGTGGACGTGGCCCGCGCGACGCCGAGCACCTGCTCGTCGCGCACGCGGATCGACTCGGTCTCGTCCGCGAGGGCCCGGACGTCGGCGTACGCCACCCCCTGCGCGGTCGCCACAGCGAGGGCGTCGTCGGCCCACCGCGCCAGCACCTCGGGGTCGCCGGGTTCCATGGGGCCGGACCATAGTGGCCCGACCCGGCGCGGCGGGCCGGGCTGTGGACGGCTCGACCGGAGCCGTGCGGAGTGGTCCCGGCCCCGGGAGGGCACTGGCAGACTGCAGCGGCCGCCACCCGCGGCCCGACCGGAGGAACTGTGGTTCAGGAGGCAACTGTGGTTGAGGAGGCGCTGTGGTCCGCGAACTGACCAAGGCCGAGCAGGCCCGGGGTGCCCTGGTCGGCACGCCCGGCAGCATGCACGCCCGCCACAGCTCGAAGCCCGCGAAGCAGTACGGCCCGGGCTTCTTCGGCAGCCGCAGCTGGAAGTGGGCCTTCTACCTCGGCACCCTGCTGACGATCGCTGCGTTCGTCGGGTACATCGCGTGGAACGAGGCGCAGCACGCGCAGACGGTCGACGAGCACGAGCAGGACCCGGGCACGGAGACGCCGGGCACCGACAACACCGAGGAGTCGCGCGACAACTCGGGCACGGCGCTCGGCGGGCTGGTCGGCAGCATGTCCGTGCGGGTCGCCTGACCGCGTGGCGACCCCGTCCCGGGTCGACCTGCACGCCCACTCCACGGCCTCAGACGGCACCGACACGCCGGCGGAGCTGGTGCGGCACGCGGCGGAGGCCGGGCTTGACGTCGTCGCACTCACGGACCACGACGGCGCGGGCGGCTGGGCCGGGGCGCTGGAGGCGCTCCCGCCGGGCCTGACCCTGGTGCGGGGCATGGAGATCTCCTGCGTCGCGCAGGTCGACGGGCGGGCGGTGAGCCTCCACCTCCTCGCCTATCTGGCCGACCCCGACGACCCGGCGCTCAGCGGGGAGCTCGCGGCGCTGCGCGAGTCACGCCTCGGGCGGGGCGAGGCGATAGTGCGGCGGCTCATCGACGCCGGCCACCCGGTCACCTGGGAGC
>JALYNB010000338.1 GCA_030773395.1 Actinomycetota bacterium | reverse complement strand
ACGGGGGTGCCGGCGACGTGCTCTGGCGGCCGGGCGCAGGCGCCTGAGCCCGGCGCCGCCTCAACGGCGCCTCCGCCGGGCCGGCCCCGTCCAGTCCGGCGGCGCCGACTCCATCCAGGCGAGAAACGCGGTCAGCGCCTCGCGCGGGAGGCCCAGCTCCACGGTCTCGCAGTCCTCACCGCCTGTCGTGCAGACCACGACGGTGGAGCCGGCGAGCAGCGCGTAGGACTCCTCGCGTGTCGGCGGCCGCTGGCTCACGACCTCCAGCGCGCGCCGCGGGTAGCGCCTGCGCGGGCGGGGCCAGAGGCTGACCACGCGGAACCACTGCAGGTCCTCGGCGGTGCACCGCCCGACGCCGAGTACCCACCCCCGGCCCGGCCGGGTGGAGCGCAGCCGGAGGCTGCAGTCGATGGTGCCGGCGCCCCGCTGGAGGAGTCGGCGCCGCACCACGAGCGCCAGGAGCAGCAACGCTGCCGCGGCCACCGCCAGGAGCGGCAGCAGCAGCCAACGCACGGGCTTTCCGACTTCGCGCGAACCGCGCGGACGCCCTCGCGGGGACTCGTCAAGCGTCCTGGCCCGCCGCCCGGAGGCGGGACTGGGCGCGGCGGCCGGCAGCGGCGGCCCCCCGGTCGTCGCGGTCGGCGGTGCGCGCACGGTCGAGGGCGGCCCGGGCGCGGTCGACGTCGATGTCGTCCGCGACCTCAGCGACCTCGGCGAGGATCGACACGGAGGTCTGGGTCACGGAGAGGAAGCCGCCGTGGACCGCCGCGGTGAGGACCTCCCGGCCGTCGCGACGGACGCGCACCACGGCGCCGTCCGCGAGCTGCCCGAGCACCGGCTCGTGGCCGGGCAGGACGCCGATCTCCCCCTCGCTCGTCCTCGCCACCACGGAGTCGGCCTCCCCGGACCACACTTCGCGCTCGACGGAGACCAGCTGGACCTGCAGCGTTGCCACTCGGAGCTCCTCCTGTGATGACGCCGCGCCGCTCGGGGGCGACGGCGTGCCGACTGTACCGGCCCCGGGCTGGTCCCGGGCCTGGCGAGGGCCGGGCGCGGCCCCGAGACGGCGCGACCCGCCCCACGGAGTGCGGGGCGGGCCGGCGGGGCTCAGGCACGGCTCAGCGCGCGAGCTCCTTGGCCTTCTGCTCGACCTGCTCGATACCGCCGCAGAGGAAGAACGCCTGCTCGGGCAGGTGGTCGAACTGACCCTCGGTAAGGGCCTTGAACGACGCGATCGTCTCCGCCAGCGGCACGGTCTCACCCGGCTGCCCGGTGAACTGCTCCGCGACGTAGAACGGCTGCGACAGGAACCGCTGGATGCGGCGCGCACGGCCGACGAGGACCTTGTCTTCCTCGGACAGCTCGTCGATGCCGAGGATCGCGATGATGTCCTGCAGGTCCTTGTAGCGCTGCAGGATCCGCTGGACCTCACGAGCGACGGCGTAGTGCTCGTGGCCGATGTAGCGCGGGTCGAGGATCCGGCTGGTGGAGTCCAGCGGGTCGACGGCCGGGTAGATGCCCAGCTCCGAGATCGCCCGGCTGAGCACGGTGGTCGCGTCCAGGTGGGTGAACGTCGTGTGCGGCGCCGGGTCGGTGATGTCGTCCGCGGGGACGTAGATCGCCTGCAGCGAGGTGATCGAGTGGCCACGGGTCGACGTGATCCGCTCCTGCAGCTCGCCCATCTCGTCGGCGAGCGTGGGCTGGTAGCCGACGGCGCTCGGCATGCGACCGAGCAGCGTGGAGACCTCGGAGCCGGCCTGGGTGAACCGGAAGATGTTGTCGATGAACAGGAGCACGTCCTGGTTCATCTCGTCTCGGAAGTACTCCGCCATGGTGAGCGCGGACAGCGCGACCCGAAGACGGGTGCCCGGCGGCTCGTCCATCTGGCCGAAGACGAGCGCCGTCTTGTCGATGACGCCGGACTCGGTCATCTCGCCGAAGAGGTCGTTGCCCTCGCGGGTGCGCTCGCCGACGCCGGCGAAGACCGAGACACCACCGAAGTTTTCGGCGACGCGGTAAATCATTTCCTGGATGACCACGGTCTTGCCGACCCCGGCACCGCCGAACATGCCGATCTTGCCACCGAGCACGTACGGGGCGAGGAGGTCGATGACCTTGATGCCCGTCTCGAACATCTGGGTCTTGCTCTCGAGCTGGTCGAACGCCGGCGACGGCCGGTGGATGGGCCAGTACGTGTCGGCGTCGACGTGGTCGACGTCGAGCGGCTGCCCCAGCGCGTTGAACACGTGGCCGCGGGTCGCGTTCCCGACCGGCACCTTGATGGGCGAGCCCGTGTCGGTCACCGGGGCGCCGCGGACCAGGCCGTCGGCGGGCTGCATGGAGATCGTGCGGACCATGTTGTCGCCGATGTGCAGGGCGACCTCGAGCGTGTTCACCAGCGTCTCCTCGCCGAGCGTCCGCTCGACGAGGAGGGCGTTGTGGATCTCGGGCATCGCGTCGGGCGGGAACTCGACGTCGATGACGGGGCCGACCACGCGGACCACGCGACCGGCCGCCTTGCCGGTGGGCGCGCCCGTGGGGGAGTCAAGGGTGGCGGTCACGGGGTTCTCTCCTGTCGGGAGCCGGCTGTCAGGAGCCGGGTGTGCCTGAGGTGGTGCCGGTTACGGCGCGGGTCGGAGGACCCGCGCCGCGAATGGTTCGGTCGGCGGGGTCAGTCGGCCGCGACCGACGCCAGCGCGTCGGAGCCGCCCACGATCTCGCTGATCTCCTGCGTGATCTCGGCCTGCCGCGCGGCGTTCGCCGCCCGGGTCAACGTCTTGGTGAGCTCGTCAGCATTGTCCGTCGCCGCTTTCATCGCGCGTCGGCGGGCGGCGCTCTCCGACGCCGCGGACTCGAGGAGGGCCGCGAAGACTCTGGTCTCGATGTAGCGCGGCAGCAGCGCGTCGAGCAGGGCCTCCGGGCTGGGCTCGAACTCGTACAGCGGCAGAGGCCCCTCGGGCCGCGGCTCGTCCGTGAACTCCACGACCAACGGGAGCACGCGCCGCGCCACCGCCCGCTGGGTCAGGGCCGACACGAATTCCGTGTAGACGACGTGGATCTCGTCGACGCCGCCCTCGTCCGCGCCCCGGAGGAAGTCGTCGATCAGACGGTCGGCGACCTTCTTGGCGTTCTCGTAGCGCGGCTGCTCCGAGAAGCCCGTCCACGACTCCTCGACGTCGCGCCCCCGGAAACGGTAGTAGCCGACCGCCTTGCGACCCACGAGGTACGGCACGGGCGACTTGCCCTCCTGCCGCAGGAGCGAGGAGAGCTCGTCCCCAGCGCGCAGCGAGTTGGCGTTGTAGGCGCCCGCGAGGCCGCGGTCGGACGTGATCACCAGCACGGCGACGCGGCCGGCACCGTCCCGCTCGGTGAGCAGCGGGTGGTCCACGCTCCCCTCGCTGCTCGCCGCCGAGATCACATCCGTGATCGCGTCGGCGTACGGCTTCGCGGCGTTGACCGCCGCCTGCGCCTTGGCGATGCGCGAGGCGGCGATCAGCTCCATCGCCCGGGTGATCTTCTTCGTCGACTGCACCGAGCGGATGCGTCGGCGGAAGATGCGGAGCGAGGCTGCCACGGGTCAGGTCCTCCCGGTCGGGTCGTCGCGGAGTTGGGCCACTGGGGCGGCAGGAGTCACTGGGGTCGCTGCTGCTGCCCGGCCGGCTGGCCGGCGGTGGCGCCCGCCGAGCCGGCGACCGCGCCGCCGCCCGCGGTTCCGTCGCCGTCGGCGTCGATCCGGGTGCTGGCGGCCTGCGGACGGTGCGCGGTGATCGTCTCCTGGCCCTCGGCACCCGGGCTCATCGGGGTCGCCGCCGGCTCGTTCACGAGGTTCTGACCCTCCCCCGTGCGGAACTGCCGCTTGAACGCCGCGACCGCCTGCTCCATCGAGCGGATGGTGTCGTCGTCGAGCTTGCCGGTCTGCGAGATCGCGTCGAAGATCCCGCGGTGCTCGCGGCCGACGTACTCGATCAGCTCGGCCTCGAAGCGGCGCACGTCACTGACCGGCACGTCGTCGAGGTGGCCGTTCGTGCCCGCCCAGATCGACAGCACCTGGTGCTCGACCGGGAAGGGGGCGAACTGCGGCTGCTTGAGCAGCTCCACCAGCCGCTGCCCGCGCTCGAGCTGGGCCTTCGAGGCCTTGTCGAGGTCGGAGCCGAACGCGGCGAACGCCTCGAGCTCGCGGAACTGCGCGAGGTTGAGCCGCAGCGTGCCGGCGACCTTCTTCATGGCCTTGACTTGCGCGGCGCCGCCGACGCGCGACACCGAGATGCCGACGTTGATGGCCGGGCGGACACCCGAGTTGAACAGGTCGGTCTCCAGGAAGATCTGCCCGTCGGTGATCGAGATGACGTTGGTCGGAATGTACGCCGACACGTCGTTGCCCTTGGTCTCGACGAGCGGCAGACCGGTCATCGACCCGCCGCCCAGCTCGTCGGACAGCTTCGCGCAGCGCTCGAGCAGCCGCGAGTGCAGGTAGAAGACGTCACCCGGGTAGGCCTCGCGGCCCGGCGGGCGGCGGAGCAGGAGCGAGATGGCGCGGTAGGCCTCGGCCTGCTTCGACAGGTCGTCGAACACGATCAACACATGCTGGCCGTTGTACATCCAGTGCTGGCCGATGGCCGAGCCGGTGTAGGGCGCCAGGTATTTGAAGCCCGCGGCCTGGCTCGCGGCTGCGGCGACGACCGTCGTGTACTCCATCGCGCCGGCCGCCTCGAGCCGGCCGACGAGTTCGGCGATCGTCGAGCCCTTCTGGCCGACGGCGACGTACACGCACTTGACCTGGCGCTTGGGGTCGCCCGAGGCCCAGTTGTCGCGCTGATTGATGATGGTGTCCAGCACGACGGCGGTCTTCCCCGTCTGGCGGTCGCCGATGATGAGCTGGCGCTGCCCGCGGCCGATGGCCGTCATCGCGTCGACGGCCTTGATGCCCGTCTGCATCGGCTCGGTCACGGGTTGGCGCATGACCACGGAGGGCGCCTGCACCTCGAGGGCGCGGCGACCCTCCGCCTGGATCGGCCCCTTGCCGTCGATCGGCTCGCCGATCGCATTGACCACACGGCCGAGGTAACCGTCGCCGACCGGGACCGAGAGGATCTCCCCCGTCCGCCGGACCTCGGTGCCCTCCTCGATGTGGCTGCCCTCGCCGAGGATGACGACGCCGATCTCGCGGACGTCGAGGTTGAGCGCGAGGCCGAGGGTGCCCCCCTCGAACTCCAGCAGCTCATTGGTCATCGCGGAGTGCAGGCCCTCGACACGGGCGATGCCGTCACCGGTCTCGGTGACGCGCCCGACCTCCTCGCGCGTGGCCGACTCCGGCACGGCCTGCACGTAGCGCTCGAGTGCCTCGCGGATGTCGTCCGGCCGGATCGACAGCTCGGTCATCTGCCCGTCCCTGCTCTCTGTTGCTGCGTCTGGTTGCTGCGTCGTCGTGCTGCGTCGTGGGTCGTGCTCGTTGGTGCGTCGTACTCCCGTTGTGCCCCGGCATCGGGCCGGACATGTCGCCTGAAGACGGACCGGCCGTGGACGAGGCCCCGTCCGCGATCCCGGAGTCCCCGACGCGGGCTGTTCCCACCACCATTCTGCGGCCTGCCCGCGCCGCGCGGCCTGCGGGCACCCCGGGGACGGTCAGCCCGCGAGACGCCGCTGCGCCTCGGCGAGCCGTCGGGCGACGCTGCCGTCGACCACCTCGTCGCCGACCCGGACGACCGCGCCGCCCACCACCGTGTGGTCGACCTCCACCTGGAGGCTGACCGCCCGCCCGTACAGGCGCTGGAGGTTGTCGGCGAGCCGCCGGACCTGCGCGTCGTCGAGCGGCCGCGCCACGCGGACTGAGGCGACGAGCTGTTGGCGCCGGGCCGCGGCGAGCCGCGAGAGCTCGTCGACCGCCGCGTCCAGCGAGCGGGTGCGCGCGCTGCGCACCGCGCTCTCGAGCAGCCGCACCGTCACCGCCCGACCCGACGAACCGCCCGGCGCGTCGGGCCGGGCGCCGAGGACGTTCCGGAGCAGCCCGACCCGGTCGTTCGCGGGCCGGCCCGAGTCCATGAGGGCGCGGCGCAGGCCCGGCTCGCGCTCGAGCACCCGCGCGAACCGGAACAGGTCGTCCTCGACGCCGTCCAGCTCCCCGCGCAGCTGCGCGACGGTGAACAGGGCCTGCGCCCCGATCTGCGCGAGCGCGTCGGGGAGGTCACCGGGCCGTGACCAGCGCAGCCGGACGGCGTCGGCGGTCACCGCCAGCGCCCCGGCGGCGACTTGCCCCGACAGCAGGCCCTCGACGATGCGGACCTTGGCCTCCCCCTCGACCGACGGGTCGGCCAGCGTGCGCCGGAGCCCGACCTCCCGGTCGAGGAGGTTGGCCACCGCGAAAAGCCCGTCGCCGGTCTGGTCCAGGGCGGGCCGGAGCTCGTCGCCCGAGGTGTCGCGCGCGCGGACGTCCAGCTCCTCGGACAGGAGCCGGAGCGACTGCCTGCTGGCCGACTGCATCAGACGCCCTGCTGGGTCCGCTGGCCGGCCTCACCGGCGGGCGCGGAGTCCAGGCCGTCGAGCTGGTCGAGGAACCGGTCGACGGTGCGGCGGGCCCGGGCGTCGTCCTCCAGGGACTCCCCCACGACCCGGCTCGCGAGCGTCACTGCGATCTGCCCCACCTCGCGGCGCAGCGACGCGAGGGTCTGCTGCCGCTCGGCCGCGAGCTGCGCCGCCCCGGCCTCCAGGATGCGCCGCTGCTCGGCCTCGGCCTGCGCCCGGAGCTCCTGGCGGATGGTCTCGCCCTGGGCACGGGCTTCGTCGCGCAGGCGCGCGGCCTCGTCGCGGGCCTCGTCGAGCTGCGCCCGGTACTGCGCGAGCAGCGCCTGCGCCTGCGCCCGGTCGCGCTCCGCCTGCTCGAGCTTGCCCTCGATGCCCTCGGACCGCTCCCGCAGCACCTCGCGGGCGCGCGGGAGCACGAACTTGGCGACGACCGTGAGGAACACCAGGAACGAGATGCCGCCCCAGATCAGCTCGTACGACGCCGGGAAGAGCGGACTCCGCGTGGACTCCGCCGCCCCGCCCCCCTCGACGGCCAGCAGCAGGGCGTAAGCGCTGGACGCCACTGTCATGCCGCGAAGAGGAAGCCGGCCACGAGACCGATCAGCGCGAGCGCCTCGACGAACGCGATGCCGAGGAACATGTTCACGCGCAGCACGGCGGTGGCCTCCGGCTGACGGGCGATGCCCTCGATGGTCTTGCCGACGAGGATGCCGATGCCGATGCCGGGGCCGATCGCGGCGAGGCCGTAGCCGACCGCCGCGAGGTTGCCGGTGATCTCGGCGAGCAGAAGCGCGGACTCGGTGGAGGATGCCACGGGTTTCCTTCCTGGTACGGCGGCCGCGGGGATCCGCGGCCGTCAGTGTGCTCGTTCATGGGGGTAGCGGGACGGCCTAGTGGTCGGGCTCGAGCGAGCCGGCAAGGTAGACCGCGGTGAGCAGCGTGAAGATGTAGGCCTGGAGGAAGATCACCAGGGCCTCGAAGAACGTGAACGCGATGCCCGCGCCGAGCGACGCGATGCCGAACAGCGCCGTCCACGGTCGACCGTCCTGGAAGCCGTAGAGCAGGTAGGTCGTCGAGGCGAAGAACAGCGCGAGGATCAGGTGGCCGGCCAGCATGTTGGCCAGGAGCCGGATCGTCAGCGTCACGGGCCGCAGGATGAAGGTCGACACGAACTCGATGGGCGTCACGAGGATGTAGATCGGCGCCGGGACGCCGGGCGGGAACAGCGAGCCCTTGATGTAGTGACCCAGCCCCTGGGCCTTGGCGCCCGTGTAGATGTAGAGCACCCAGGTGATCACGGCGAACAGCAGCGGCAGCGCGACGACGCCGGTCGTCGGCAGGTGGAACGGGGGCAGGATCGACGTCATGTTCGCGAACAGGATGAAGAAGAACAGCGCGGTGAGGTAGGGCAGGAACTTCCGCCCCTCCTTGCCGATGATCTCGTCGACGATCTGCACGCGGACGAAGTCGAGCCCGACCTCGACGATGTTCTGCAGACCCCGCGGGACGACGCGGGGCTTGCTGAACGCCTTGACGAAGAGGAAGCAGAGCACGCCCGTGACGAAGAACATCATCAGCACGAGCCGGTTGACGGCGAACGGCGTGCCCTCGAGAAAGAACGGGTCGTAGAAGAACTCCTCGATGCCGGGCGGGTGGAACCCGGCCGGCGGCGTCTCGACGGCGAGGAAGCCCACCGGTTCGACGGGCACGGGTGCAGCGGTCGCGCTCAGCGGAGGTCTCCAAGGTCGGGCCGGGGACGGCGGTGCGGCGGCGGCGCCGTCCGGTCGGCGGTCGTCGGTCGGGTCTCGGGGCGCACGGTCAGGTGCGCCCGTACTTCATGTACACGAGGTAGAGCGAGCCGACGAAGCCGAGCACGACCCCGACCGGCGTGAACACGGAGGTGCCCGCAACCCGGTCGATCAACCAACCGATCGCGGCCCAGGTGGCGGGCCCGGCGACCAGCAGACTGATGATCGTCCAGACGGTGTTGGCACCCTGGACACCGACGCGCTGCTCGGCACCGGGCTCGTCCGGTCGCTGGTCCATGTCGGGGGCGGACCCTACCAGCCGGGACGTGTCTCGGTTCACGCCGAGAGCCCGCTCCGTCCCGGCGCGTCGGCCGGGGCGGGCGTGACGTAGGGGACCTTGGCACGCACCATCGCGGCGGACTCGGCCACGAGCGCGACGGCCAGCCCGACCAGCGCGGTCACCCCCAGGACCGGTCGGTCGTAGGAGTCGAGGCCGCGCAGCACCGCGAGGACCACGAGCACGAGCACGAGCTTCAGCAGGTAGGACCCGAGCACCGCGGCCGCGAGCACCTCCGGCCTCGACCGCCGGGTCAGCAGGGCGGCGGCCAACGTCACGCCGAGGACCAGCGCGGGCAGCGCCAGGCCGATCAGAGCGCCCACGAGGCCGGGACGTGCCGCGACGAGCCAGCCGACACCGGCCGCGACGGGCAGGAGCGCGAGCAGGGTGAGCAGGCCCGCCCGGACCATCCGCACCACGCTGTCCGCCGGCACCGGCTCCCCGCGCCCGCTCATGGCCCCTCCCCTGTCCGTCGTGCCCCGTCGTCCTCCGTCGCCGGTCCCCTCCCCGGAGCTCGGGGCGGCGGACCCGCTGCGTCGCGGCGGCAGTGTGGCAGACGGAACCCGCGCGGCGCCCCCACCTCACCGTGCCCCGCGCCTGTCGCGTCGGGCC
>JALYNB010000337.1 GCA_030773395.1 Actinomycetota bacterium | reverse complement strand
GGGTCGGGGCCAGCGCGGTCGGGGCCGGGCTGGCCGCACCGGCACGGGCGCGGGACCGGACCCTCGGGACCCCCAGCCGTTCGGGGTGGCGATCCGCCAGCTGCTCGCCGACCGCGGGTGGGAGTCGACCGCGCAGGCGGCGGGCGTGCTGTCCGGCTGGGACGCGCTGGTCGGCGCCGACCTCGCGTCGCACTGCCAGCCCCGGTCTCTGGTGGACGGCGAGCTCGTGCTGGTCGCGGAGTCGACAGCGTGGGCGACGCAGGTGCGGCTCCTGTCGCGGTCCCTGCTGCAGACGCTCGAGCGCCGTCTCGGTCCGGGCGTGGTGACACGCGTGCGCGTGCACGGCCCGACCGCGCCGTCGTGGTCGAAGGGCCCCCGTCGGGTGGCCGGGAGGGGCCCGCGCGACACCTACGGCTGACCCGCGCGCCGTCCCCAGCGGTGCGCGCCGACGCGAGAGGCGCCAGCGTGCCCGCTGTCCCGCCCCGCGTATGGGGAGTCCACCCCCCGGGGTCGATCGCGCCACACGGGAAACCAGAGGCCCCTGCGGCGCGTCCTGCACGACGGGGTCGACTACACTGACTTCGTACGACGGGGGCGCGCCGGCCCGTCACCCGGGAGGTGACCGCGGCCGTGGCGCCGCCGGACCGTCGCTCGTGTCTCCCGTCCGACAGCGGCTCGTCGTCGCCGGTCCCCGGCGCCCTCGGCCGCCCCGTGCCCGCCGTCCAGCGGGAGAGAGCAGTCCGGTGGCAGCGAAGAACAGCAACAGCGGCTACAGCGCGAGCTCCATCACCGTCCTCGAGGGGCTCGAGGCGGTCCGCAAGCGACCGGGCATGTACATCGGCTCCACCGGCGAGCGCGGCCTGCACCACCTCGTCTACGAGGTCGTCGACAACTCCGTCGACGAGGCGCTGGCCGGCCACTGCGACACCATCCACGTCACGCTGCTCGCCGACGGCGGCGTGCGCGTGCGCGACAACGGGCGCGGCATCCCCGTCGACCGGCACCCCGTTGAGAAGCGGCCCGCCGTCGAGGTCGTGCTCACGACGCTCCACGCGGGGGGCAAGTTCGACGGGAAGTCCTACGCCGTGTCGGGAGGCCTGCACGGCGTCGGCGTCTCCGTCGTCAACGCACTGTCGTCGCGCCTCGAGGTGGAGGTGCGGCGTGACGGCTTCGTCTGGACGCAGCCCTACGTGCTGAGCCGGCCGGCCGAACCGCTGGCGAAGGGGGCCCCCACCGACGAGACGGGCACGACGATCTCGTTCTGGGCCGACCCCGACATCTTCGAGACCTTCCGCGACGCCGGCTACAGCTACGAGACGTTGTCGCGCCGCCTGCAGGAGATGGCGTTCCTCAACAAGGGCCTGCGCATCGTCCTGCGCGACGAGCGTCCCGAGGTGCCCACCGAGGTGGGCTTCCACTACGAGGGTGGGATCCAGGACTTCGTCCGCCACCTCACGTCGGCCAAGAAGTCCGACCCCGTCCACCCGACGGTCATCGCCTTCGAGTCCGAGGGCGAGGGCATGAGCGCCGAGGTCGCGATGCAGTGGACCGACGCCTACTCGGAGTCGGTCTACACGTTCGCGAACACCATCAACACGCACGAGGGCGGGACCCACGAGGAGGGGTTCCGGGCCGCGCTGACCAACGTGATCAACCGGTACGCGCGGGAGGCGAAGCTCCTCAAGGAGAAGGACGAGAACCTCACGGGCGAGGACGTCCGCGAGGGGCTGACGGCGATCGTGTCGGTCAAGCTGGCGGAACCCCAGTTCGAGGGTCAGACCAAGACCAAGCTCGGCAACACCGAGGCCAAGGCCTTCGTGCAGCGCCTCGCGAACGAGGAGCTGCGCGCCTACTTCGACCGCCGGCCGGGCGAGGCGAAGGCCATCATCGTCAAGGCGTCGCAGGCGGCAAACGCCCGGCGGGCGGCGCGGCAGGCCCGCGACCTGACCCGGCGCAAGGGTCTGCTGGAGTCGAGCTCGCTGCCGGGCAAGCTCTCGGACTGCCAGTCCGGTGACCCGCGGGAGTGCGAGGTCTACGTCGTCGAGGGCGACAGCGCCGGCGGGTCCGCCAAGGGCGGTCGCGACCCCCGCACGCAGGCGATCCTGCCGATCCGCGGCAAGATCCTCAACGTCGAGAAGGCGCGGATCGACAAGGTCCTCAAGAACACAGAGGTGCAGGCGCTCATCACCGCTCTGGGCACGGGCATCCACGACGACTTCGACGTCAGCAAGCTCCGCTATCACAAGATCGTGCTGATGGCGGACGCGGACGTCGACGGCCAGCACATCCGCACGCTGCTGCTCACGCTGCTGTTCCGCTTCATGAAGCCGCTCATCGAGGCGGGGCACGTCTACCTCGCCCAGCCCCCGCTCTACAAGATCACGTGGGGCCGGGACGACGTGGACTACGCGTACTCCGACCGTGAGCGCGACGGACTCATCGAGGCGCGGCAGGAGGCGGGCGCGAAGAAGACGCCCCGCGTCGGCCGCTTCAAGGGCCTCGGCGAGATGCCGGCGGCCGAGCTCTGGGACACGACGATGGACCCGTCGAACCGCGTCCTGCTGCGCGTGACGCTCGACGACGCGGCCACCGCGGACGAGCTGTTCAGCGTGCTCATGGGTGAGGACGTCGAGGCGCGGCGCGCGTTCATCCAGCGCAACGCCAAGGACGTCCGCTTCCTAGACATCTAGCCGGGCGGCCGGCCGAGCGCCGGCGACCGCACCGCCGTACGAACCAGGAAGGAGCCCCGTGGTCGACACGTCCACACCGCCGCCGCCGCCGGCGGACCGGGTCGAACCGGTCGGCATCGAAGTCGAGATGCAGCGCAGCTACCTCGACTACGCGATGTCGGTCATCGTCGGCCGCGCGCTTCCCGACGTGCGGGACGGACTCAAGCCCGTGCACCGGCGCGTGCTCTACGCAATGTACGACGAGGGCTACCGCCCCGACCGCCAGCAGGTGAAGTGCGCGAAGGTCGTCGGCGCGGTGATGGGCAACTACCACCCGCACGGCGACTCGGCAATCTACGACACGCTCGTGCGCCTCGCCCAGCCGTGGTCGATGCGCTACCCGCTCGTCGACGGGCACGGCAACTTCGGCTCCCCAGGCAACGACCCGGCTGCCGCGATGCGCTACACCGAGTGTCGGCTGGCGCCGCTGGCCATGGAGATGCTCCGCGACATCGACCAGGACACGGTCGACCTCGTGCCGAACTACGACGGCACGACGCAGGAGCCGGCGATCCTGCCGAGCCGCATCCCGAACCTGCTCGTCAACGGCAGCGCCGGCATCGCGGTCGGCATGGCCACCAACATCCCCCCGCACAACCTGCGCGAGGTCGCGTCGGGTGTGCGGTGGTACCTGGAGAACCCGGACGCCACCGACACCGAGCTGCTCGACGCGCTGCTCCAGCGGGTCACCGGCCCCGACTTCCCCACCGGCGCGCTCATCGTCGGCCGCGACGGGATCCAGGAGGCGTACCGCACCGGCCGCGGCTCCGTGCGCATGCGCGCCGTCGTCGAGGTCGACGAGGACGCGAAGGGCCGTCCCACGCTCGTCGTCACCGAGCTGCCCTACCAGGTGAACCCCGACAACCTCGCATTGAAGATCGCGGACCTGGTGAAGGAGGGCCGGCTCGCCGGCATCGCCAACATCCAGGACGAGTCCAGCGCTCGGACGGGGCAGCGCCTCGTCATCGTGCTCAAGCGCGACGCGGTGCCGAAGGTCGTGCTCAACAACCTCTACAAGCACACGCAGCTGCAGGACACGTTCGGCGTCAACATGCTGGCCATCGTCGACGGCATCCCGCGCACGCTGCGCCTCGACGAGATGGTGCGCTACTACGTCGCGCACCAGGTCGAGGTCATCGTCCGGCGCACGCGCTACCGGCTGCGCCAGGCTGAGGAGCGCGCGCACATCCTGCGCGCGCTCGCGAAGGCGCTGGACCGGCTAGACGAGGTCATCGCGCTCATCCGCGCCGCGGAGAGCGCCGAGGCCGCACGCGGGCAGCTCATGGCGTTGCTCGACATCGACCAGGTGCAGGCCACCGCGATCCTCGACATGCAGCTGCGGCGACTCGCCGCGCTGGAGCGGCAGCGCATCCTTGACGAGCTGGCCGAGCGGGAGCGCGAGATCGCCGACCTGCAGGACATCCTGGCGCGGCCGGAGCGGCAGCGGCAGATCATCGGCGACGAGCTCGGCGCGATCGTCGAGCGGTACGGCGACGAGCGGCGCACGCGCGTCATCGACTACGAGGGCGACCTGTCGAACGAGGACCTCATCGCGCGCGAGGACGTCGTCGTCACGGTCACGCGCGGCGGCTACGCGAAGCGCACGAAGACCGACCTCTACCGGGCGCAGCGGCGCGGCGGCAAGGGCGTGCAGGGCGCGGTGCTGAAGCAGGACGACATCGTCGAGCACTTCTTCGTCACGACGACCCACCACTGGATCCTGTTCTTGACGAACAAGGGCCGGGTCTACCGCGCGAAGGCGCACGAGCTGCCCGAGCAGAACCGGGCGGCCCGGGGGCAGCACGTGGCGAACATCCTCGCCTTCCAGCCCGACGAGCGGATCGCACAGGTCATCGACCTGCCCCACTACGGGGTGGCGCCGTACCTCGTGCTGGCGACGAAGCGCGGGCTCGTGAAGAAGACGGTGCTCACGGATTTCGACAACGGGCGGGCGAGCGGCCTCATCGCCATCAACCTGCGCGAGGACGACGAGCTGATCAGCGCGCGGCTGGCCGCCCCGGAGGAGGACCTCCTGCTGGTCAGCCGACAGGCCCAGGCGATCCGCTTCTCCGCCTCCGACGAGAGCCTGAGGCCCATGGGCCGGGCGACCACGGGCGTCATCGGCATGCGCTTCGCCGACGGCGACGAGCTGCTGTCGATGGACGTCGTACGCGAGGGCGCCGACCTGCTCATCGCCACCGACGGGGGCTACGCCAAGCGCACCAAGCTCGAGGAGTACCCGCTGCAGGGCCGCGGCGGCAAGGGCGTCCTGACCGCCAAGATCGTCGTACGGCGGGGGCAGCTGGTCGGTGCCCTGATCGTCCGTCCTGACGAGGAGGTGTACGCCATCACCTCGAACGGGGGCGTCATCCGAACCCGCGTCAAGGAGGTCCGGCGCGCGCAGCGCCAGACGATGGGTGTGCGGCTCATCGACCTCGCGGACGGCGTGACGGTGGTGGCCGTGGCGCGCAATGCTGAGGGCGCTGAGGCCGCAGACGGCACCCAGCCGACCGGCGGAGGAGGCACCACCCCGTGACCCAGCGCGATGACCTAGGCCGTGCCGCGGTGACGGTGACGCCCGAGGCACCGGCGCCGGGCGCGCGTCGGGACGAGCCCGGGAAGCCGGGCCCGGACGCCCGGAGCGCCCCCGCGGAGGGCAGGGCCGGCGCAGCGGGCAGGAC
>JALYNB010000336.1 GCA_030773395.1 Actinomycetota bacterium | reverse complement strand
GCCTTCGCCCGCGCGGGCGGGCGGGACCGGGTGCCGGGGGTCGTGCGGCTGGGCATGGCAGGACCGTAACCGTCGGCGCCGACAGCGGCCCGCAGCGCCACACGGCCGGCGGGCACCGGCCCGGCTCAGACCTCGACGACCGTGGGCACGATCATCGGCCGGCGGCGGTACGTGTCGCTCACCCAGCGACCGGTCGTGCGCCTCACCACCTGCTGCAGCTGGCGGACGTCACCGACCCCCTCGCCCAGCGCCTCGTCCAGCGCGGCCCCGACCAGCGGGCGCAGCGCGTCGAACGCGCCCGGCTCGTCGGACACTCCGCGCGCGAGCACGTCGGGGCCGGCGACGACCTTGCTGCTGGCCGTGTCGACGACGACGGTCACCGACAGGAAGCCCTCGTCGCCGAGGATCCGGCGGTCCTTCAGCGACACCTCGGTGATGTCGCCGACGCCCGCGCCGTCGACGTACACATAGCCGGCGGGGACGGCGCCCGTGACCGAGGCCCGGCCGTCGACGAGGTCGACGACCATGCCGTCCTCGGCGAGCACCACCCGGTCGCCGGGGACGCCGGTGGCCTCCGCGAGCGCGCCCGCCGCCTTGAGGTGGCGCCACTCGCCGTGCACGGGCATCACGTTGCTCGGCCGGGTGGCGTTGAAGAGGTACAGGAGCTCGCCCGCCGGGGCGTGCCCGGAGACGTGCACCTTCGCCACGCCCTTGTGCACGACCGTCGCGCCCAGCCGGGTCAGGCCGTTGATCACGCCGTACACCGCGGTCTCGTTGCCGGGGATGAGGCTGCTGGCCAGGACGACGAGGTCGCCCGGCTCGATGCGGATGAAGTGGTGGTCGCGGCGCGCCATTCGCGACAGGGCCGACAACGGCTCGCCCTGCGAGCCGGTGGAGACGAGGACGACGCGGTTCTCGGGCAGGTCGTCGACGTCGCGGGCGTCCACCAGCAGCCCCGGCGGCACGCGGAGCAGGCCGAGCTCGGCGGCGACGCCCATGTTGCGGACCATCGAGCGGCCGATGAACGCGACGTGCCGGCCGTGCGCCTCCGCCGCGTCGAGGACCTGCTGGACCCGGTGGACGTGGCTGGCGAAGCACGCGACGATCACGCGCTTCTCGGCGTCGCGGAGGAGGTCGGCGACGACGCCACCGACCTCGCGCTCGGGCGTCACGAAGCCGGGGACGTCCGCGTTCGTCGAATCGGACAGGAGCAGGTCGACGCCCTCGAGCCCGAGCCGGGCGAAGCCCCCGAGGTCGGTCAGCCGGCCGTCGAGCGGCAGCTGGTCCATCTTGAAGTCGCCGGTGTGCAGCAGCAGCCCTGCCGCCGTGCGGACCGCCACGGCCAGCGCGTCGGGGATCGAGTGGTTCACGGCGAGGAACTCGCACTCGAACGGGCCGAGCGGGCAACGCTGCCCCTCGGCCACCTCGACGAGCACCGGCGTGATCCGGTGCTCCCGCAGCTTCTCCCGGAGCAGCGCCAGGGTGAACCTCGAGCCGACGAGCGGGATGTCGGCCCGCTCCCGCAGCAGGAACGGCACGGCGCCGATGTGGTCCTCGTGGCCGTGGGTCAGCACGACGGCGACCACGTCGTCGAGCCGGTCCCGGAGCCACGTGAAGTCGGGGAGGATGAGGTCGACCCCCGGCTGGTGCTCCTCGGGGAACAGCACGCCGCAGTCGATCACGAGCAGCCTCCCCGCGTGCTCGAGCACGGTCATGTTGCGGCCGATCTCGCCCAGCCCGCCGAGACTGACGACGCGCAGGCCGCCCGCGGGCAGCGGCGGCGGCGGGCCGAGCTCGGGGTGGGGAGCGCTCACAAGGCGACCCCGGCCGCCGCCAGCTCGCGGGTCAGGGTGGTCACCTGCTCCTCCGTCGCCTCGACCAGCGGGAGGCGGACGGGCCCGGCCGGCAGGCCCGCCCGCGCCAGCGCGGCCTTGGTGGTCACGACGCCGGGCAGGCGGAAGACGGCGGCCGCCACGGGCGCGAGGCCGAGGTGCAGCTCGCGGGCCCGGCCGACCTCCCCGGCCTCGAACGCGGCGACCATGTCGCGGACGCGCTCGCCCACGAGGTGGCTGATCACGCTGACCACGCCCACGCCGCCGACGGCGAGCAGCGGCAGGTTCAGCGCGTCGGTGCCCGAGTAGTAGGCCAGGTCGGTCTGCGCGAGCACCTCGCTGCTCAGGGCGAGGTCGTCCTTGGCGTCCTTCACCGCGACGACGCGCGGGTGCTCCGCGAGCCGGCGGAGCGTCTCGGTGGCGAAGGGCACGGCCGTCCGGCCCGGGATGTCGTAGAGCATGATCGGCAGTTCGGTGGCGTCGGCCACCGCCTCGACGTGCGCCACGAGCCCGGCCTGCGTGGGCTTGGAGTAGTACGGCGAGACGAGCAGCAGCCCGTCGGCCCCGGCCGCGGCGGCCTCGCGGGCGAGCCGCACGGAGGCGGCCGTGTCGTAGGACCCCGCACCCGACAGCAGCGGGACGTCCGGACCGACGGCGGCCCGCACGGCGCGCACCACCGCCGCCTTCTCCTCCGGACTCGTGGTCGGCGCCTCCCCGGTCGTGCCGTTGAGCACCAGCCCGTCGTGGCCGCGCTCGAGCAGCCCTGCCGCCAGCTTGGCGGCCCCGTCGAGGTCGAGCGACCGGTCGGGCAGCAGCGGGGTCACCATGGCGGCGAGGACCCGCCCGAACGGGGCCGGTCGGAGCGGCGCCCCGCTGCCGCCCGTGGGACCGGAGGTCGTCGTCGTCACGCCGCGACGCTACCTGCCGGACGGGGGTCACCGCCGCGCGGACCCGCCGTGCTGTCGCGCCGGACGTACGACGACACGGCGTACCGCAGCCCCGTCCGCGACACGTGCCAGCCGCTGTCGGGCGAGCGGTCGACCAGCGACCAGTCCTCGCCGAGGCGGGGGGCGAACACGTCGCCCCCGACCTCCAGGTCGACGTCGGTGCGGACGACCCGGCGGGCGTGGCCCAGCAGCGCCGCGTACACCTCCGAGCCGCCGATCACCCACACTTTCCCGTCGAGGTCGAGGACTCCCTCGGGCGCGGGCAGCACCTCCGCGCCCTCCGGCCGCCAGTCCTGGCGGCGGGTGAGCACCACGTTGCGCCGCCCCGGCAGGGGGCGGCGGTTCGGGGGGAGCGACTCCCAGGTGCGTCGCCCCATGACGACCGTGGTGCCCGTCGTGAGGTCGCGGAACGCCCGCAGGTCTTCGGGCAGGTGCCACGGCAGCTGCCCGTCGGCCCCGATGACCCCGCCCCGCGCCTGCGCCCAGACCATGCCCAGCGCCGGCCCCGGGGCCGGCGGGGCGCCCGGCGTCGGGACAGCGCCCGGGATCATACGGCGACGGGGGCCTTGATGGCTGGGTGGTGCCGGTAGTCGACGAGCCGGAGGTGCTCGAACGAGTAGTCGAACAGCGACGGGGCCGGGGCCACCTCGAGCGCCGGGAACGGCAGCACCTCCCGGGACAGCTGTTCGGACACCTGCTCCACGTGGTTGTCGTAGACGTGGCAGTCGCCCCCGACCCAGACCAGGTCGCCGACGGCCAGGTCTACCTGCGCCGCGACGAGGTGGGTGAGCAGGGCGTAGCTGGCAACGTTGAACGGCACCCCGAGGAACAGGTCGGCGCTGCGCTGGTAGACCTGGCAGGAGAGCCGCCCGTCGGCGACGTAGTACTGGAACAGAGCGTGGCAGGGCGCGAGCGCCATCTCCGGCAGCTCCGCGACGTTCCACGCCGAGACCAGCATCCGCCGGGAGTCGGGGTCGTCCCGCAGCGTCCGGAGCACCGCCGCGATCTGGTCGACGTGGCCCCCGGACGGGGTCGGCCACGACCGCCACTGGACGCCGTAGACGGGGCCGAGGTCGCCGTCCTCCGCCGCCCACTCGTCCCAGATGGTGACCCCGTGCTCGCGGAGCCAGCCGACGTTGCGGTCACCGCGCAGGAACCACAGCAGCTCGTAGGCCACCGACTTGAAGTGCACCCGCTTGGTCGTCACGAGCGGGAACCCAGCCCCGAGGTCGTAGCGGAGCCGTTCACCGAACAGGCTCCGCGTGCCCGTGCCCGTGCGGTCGGCCTTCGGCGTCCCCTCGGCGAGCACCCGGGCGAGCAGGTCCTCGTACTGGCGGTCGACGTCACGTCCGGGCTCACGCACGGCCCGCATGCTCTCACGCGAACCCCCCGCCGCCCGACTGCCGACGCCTTGCCGTCGGCCTGTCCCGGTCGCGCGAGCGCGAGCCCGCGACGGCGATGCTGGGCCCGTGACCGACACCCGCCCCCCCGCCGCCGACGTCGCCGTCCGCCCCGCCCGCCCGGAGGACGCGCCTGCCGTGGCGGACGTGCAGACCCGCACCTGGCGCACGGCGTACCGCGACGTCCTCCCGCCGGCGGTGCTCGCCGGCCTCGACACCGACGCGCTGAGCGCTGGCTGGCGGGAGGCCGTCACGTCACCGCCCTCGCCCCGCCACCGGCTGCTGGTGGCGGTGGCTGGCGGTGCGGTCGTGGGCCTCGCGGCGAGCGGCCCCGCGACCGACCCCGACGGCCGGCACGCGACCGACGCCGAGCTGCTGCTGCTGCTCGTCGACCCGGCGGTCGGTCGCGCCGGTCACGGCAGCCGCCTGCTCGCCGCCACCGTCGACCTGCTGCGGTCCGACGGGGTCGACCGGGTCGTCAGCTGGGTGCCGGAGGCCGACGGCGCGACGCAGCGCTTCCTGACCTCCGCCGGCTGGGCACCGGACGGGGCGACACGCGAGCTCGACACCGGCGCGGGGGCCCTCGTGCAGGTGCGTCTCCACTGTGCTGTCTGAATCTCGGGCTGTCTGAATCTCGGGCTGTCTGAATCTCGGGCGGTCTGACCCCCGGCGACCTGCCGCCCACCCCCGACCTGCGTTGCCCCGGTGACCCCGGTCACCCACACTGCCCCGATGGTGTCCTGTCCCGCAGGCAAGGGTGACCGCGGGCAGGCCCTGGGCGACGCCGGGACGGCCTTCTACGCCGACCTGCGGCTGGTCCCGCTGCTGCGGCAGGTCCTCGAGCGCAGCGACCGCCTGCTCGGGGGGGCGGCCGGGAGCATCTCCCTGGTCGAGGAGGGCGGCGACCGCTACGTCAAGGCCGCCGAGCGCGGCGCGTCGTGCCAGCTCGGCCGCCGGTTCCCGCTGGACGAGGGCGTGACGGGCCAGGTCGTCGCGAGGCGGGGCCCGGTGCTGCTGGAGCGGTACGGCGACCTGCGCACGGGCCACCTGCCGGCCGGCCGGCCGGAGCGGCACGGGCCGGTGGCGGCCGTCCCCATCTGGTGGCGCGGCGAGGTGATCGGGGTGAACGTGCTCTTCGCCGGGCGCCGCGGCGTGTTCACGGTCGACGAGGTCGACGAGCTCGAGCTGCTCACGCAGGTCGCCGCCGCCGCCATCGTCACCGCGGGCGACGGCGACCCGTCGCTCGCCCACCTGCTGCGCAGCCGGTCCGGCTGCGCGTCCGGGGTGACGACGACCGTCACCGAGGTGGGGCCCGTGCGCCCGGTGCCGCCCGCGGTCGCCGGGGTGGCGGTCGACCTGCTCGGGCTGGCCG
>JALYNB010000335.1 GCA_030773395.1 Actinomycetota bacterium | reverse complement strand
GCAGTCAGCCGGCTCGTCGGGCAATCTGTAACGTGTTGAGGTAGTGCTTGCGGACCGTGGCGCCCGGGCGGGCGGCGATCATCTGACGAATTCCCATGAATAACGTCTCTCGCTGTCGCGACGAGGCGGCGATGTGACCCGAGTAGGTCGACAACAGCGCCAGGTACTCCTCGGCGGTGTACTCCCGGCTCCAGACGTAGCGGTGCACAACCGGCGGCGCGAAGAAACCGCTGGTGCGCATCGCCTCGACGTCGGGAGGGGGGAGTGTTTCCGGGCCCTGCGGGCCGCCCAGGCCGTCACCCATGCCGACCTCGTCGTAGATCCGCTCGACGTCCCGGAAGAAGTCGTCCGCGTCCGCCGATGCCACGTGGTCCGTGGCGACGACTGCCAGGTGACCGCCCGGGCGCAGCAGTTCAGCGGCGCGGCGGTAGGCGATCTGGGGATCGACCCAGTGCCACGAGGTCGCCGCGAGGACGAGGTCGAACAGCTCGCGGCCAGGGGCCTGCCACCGCTCGAACGGCGAGACGACAACCTCGATGTCCCCGCGATCGGCGAGCACCCGCCGCGCCACCGCGGCCAGCTCGGGGCCCGGTTCCAAGGCCACGACGCTCCAGCCGCGATCGAGTAGCTCGCGCGTGGCCTGGCCCGTGCCTGGCCCGATCTCGAGCACTCTGGCTCGAACGGACGCAAGGCCTGTTGAAGTCGCCAGGTCATGGAACAGCGCCCGCGGGTAGCCCGGGCGAGCTCGCTCGTACAGCTCCGCGGCCGTGTCGAACGTCGTGGCCAGCCCCTCGTACGGCTCCCGCACCACAGCACCTCCTTCAAACCTCCGCCCGAGTGTCCCGCTTCCTCCGTAGCGCGCCAGACGCGTACCGATAGACGTTCGGCTTATGGGACGGCAGGGCTGGGCGACCGAACGTCGGCGGTGCCGGTCTTGAGGGTTGCCCGGGCGTGGGGATGGCGGCTGCTGGCCGCGCCTGCTTACTGCTCGAGCCCGTGTAGATCCCGGTGGCGTTCGTGCTCGCGCAGCTCAAGGTCGGTGAAGGCATCGGTCATCGCGGTCCAGACCCGGTCAACGACGCCCGGGTCTACTCCTTCGGTGACGGCCCGCTGGCGCAGCCGCCGCAACAGCTCGGCGCGCCGGTCGGGGGCGCGCACGGCCTCTTCGTCAGTCTTGTACAGCGCCGCTGCCTGCACGTGCCGCTGGCGGAGGGCGAGCAGCGCCACGATCTGGTCGTCAAGGGCGTCGATGCGCGCTCGGACCTCAGCGAGGGACTCCGGGCCCTGCTCCGCACGCTGCTGCGTCGGCGTCGGGTTCTGATCAATCGGCACCGAAATGACGGCGTCGGCTTCGATCTCGACGAGCAGGGCCGGGTCGATCAGGGCGCCGACCTCCACCAAGGACGCGGCCGGGCGGATGTCGGCGAAGACTTCACCATGAGCCCGGCCGATCTCCTCCCACCGGCTGATGTCGGTGACGAAGATCCGGGTTCGGATCACGTCCTGCAAGGACGCTCCCGTTTGCTGGAGGGCCGCAGCGATGCGGCGCAGCGCCTCACGGGTCTGCTCGCCGGCGTCGTCGCCGCCGATGGCACCCCCAACCTCGGCCGCCGCGGTGGTGCCCGCGACGGCGATCCACGGCCCGACGCGAACCGCCCGGGAGTAGCCCACCACCGGTTCCCACGGCGCGCCCGAGCTCACCAGCCGCCGACCGGTCACGACGGCTGCCCTTTCAGAGAGCGCCCGGTCGTGGAGATCGGCGCGTTAGTGACGTCGACCACCAGCATGTGTCGGGCGCCGCGCTGAAACTCGTAGTCGACCTCGACGACCTTTGCGCGCAGGCCGTCTGCGGTCAGGTCGGCTAGCAGCGTGCCGACCAGATCCTCCGGTGCCTGGCCGGCCTGGTCCACCAGGGGATAGACGCGCACCTGTCGGCGGGCAATGCGGGCCATCTCCCGCAGGGCCGCGAGGTGGAAGGCGGCGTCGAGGCGGTCTGCGTAGGTGAACAGCAGGTGTGAGGACAGCATCAGGTCCACGCTGGCGTCGGCGAACGGCAAGGCCGGCAGCGACGCGGGCACGTACCGCTCGGGATGAGCGCGCAGGTCCGCGGTGAAGAGCCGGGCGGACCGCTCGCGCAGGTGGGCGTGACCGGCGAAGTCGCCGTAGAAGGCCCACACGTAGGCGTCGGCCCGCTCGCGGGCCCAGGCATGGCCCCGCTCGAGCTCCGCGTCGAGCCGGGCGATCAGCTGCTCAGGCGGGACGGCGTAGACGGGGTCGACGGCGACCGCGTCCGCCCCCCGCGCGCAGGCGGTGGCGGTGAAGCTGGCACCCCCGCCGGGGCAGTCCACCACGCTGCCGCGCAGGTCCGCCTCCGTGAGGGCGAACATCGCGGCGTACTCGGCGAAGGAGCGCGCGCTGATCAAGTAGTCACCGATGCTGGCACGCGCAGGGGGGTTGCTCATGGCAGTCCTTCCAGGGATGGCCCGCGAGAGCCAGCTCCAGAAGGGGACGCCGCACCCGTCGGGGGGTTGCGGCGCGTGAGGTCAGACGGCGCCGCTATAAGCGGCACCACCAGGACAGCTGCACGAAGCACCTCACGACCAGGGACGGTAGCGAAGTCCCGATCGGCCGGCAACGAGGGCACGACCGCTGAGACTCCGCCGCACCTAACAAGCCGTCCCGCTGACCGATGGCTTCCGAGACAGCGGGGGACAAGGCAAGAGGCTGGCTCAAGCTGACCCGGACGGCGTCCGGCTAACGGAGCGGGCCTGCGGTGACTTCAGCGCGTCATGCCCGCGACCCGTTGGACGGCTTGGAAGTAGTGCGGCCAGTAGGCATAGCGCGCGGGGACGTGCGGTCGCACAAAGCGGACCGCTGCTTGCAGAGTGCGGGCCTCGGCACGATG
>JALYNB010000334.1 GCA_030773395.1 Actinomycetota bacterium | reverse complement strand
TGCCAGGGGTCGGCGACGGCGCGCGGGTCGCGGGCGAGCGCGGACGTCACCCGGCCGAGCGCGGGGAACAGGCCGGCCGGGTCGAGGGCGCGGACCTCGTCGGGGAGCAGGGCGCTGGGGTCGAACTGCACCGGCGCTGGCGTCGCTCTCGGTGCGAGTGCCGGTGCGGGTACGGGTCCGGCTGGTGCCGGCGCACGCCCGCCCCGCCTGCCAGCCGCTCGCGCTGCCGCCCGTCCGCCTGCCGTCTCCGTGGTCGTCACGCGCGCCTCCCGGCGTCCACCCCGCGCGGCGCCCTGGACGACCCGCTCGGCAGTGCCCACGATAGTGATGCAGGTCACATCACGCAGGTCATCCAGCTCCCGGACGACCCACCTGTGGACGCAGCGCCCACGCATCCCCAGGTCGCGGACGACCGCCGCCACACGCCTGCCGGGCCGCCACGGTGCGACGATGCCGCTGTCGCCCTCTGCTCGGGAGGTCCCGTGTCCGCCGCCCCGCTCGACCCCCCCGGAGTCCTCGCCCGACTCGGCCCCTGGTCAGTCGACGACCTCCTCGAGATCGACGACGAGGTCCACCGCTTCGAGGTGGTCGAGGGGAGCCTCGTCGTGAGCCCGCCGCCGATGGCGTTCCACCAGCGAGTCGGTCGCCGCCTGTTCATCCAGCTGCACGAGCAGCTGCCCGCCGTGGAGTGGGAGGCGGTGTACGAGGAGTACGTCCGGCTGGCCCGGCGCGACGGCGGCACGGACGGGCGACAGCCCGACGTGGCGCTGTTCCGCGCCGGCCTCCCGGCTCCGCGGCGACGCGCCGGCTACCCGCCCGACGCCTTCGGCCTCGTCGTCGAGGTCGTCAGCCCGACCAGCACCCGGCGCGACCGCGTGCACAAGAAGGCGGAGTACGCCGAGGCCGGCATCCCGCACTACTGGCTCGTCGAGACCGAGCCCGACGTCCTGCTCGTCGCCCACGACCTTGCCGCGGGCACGTACCGCGAGGTCGCGCGGGTCGCGAGCGGCACCGCCGACCTGCGCGGCCCGGTGCCGCTACGGGTCGACGTCGACGCGCTGCGCTGACGGGCGGGCGGGCGAGGTTCGCGGCGCACCACTCCCCCAGAACGCGTGAGGATCCAGCGACACTCGCCGCCCAGCTCCGCGCGGCACTCTCGTCGGCCGCGTCGCTCACGTGCTTGACCAGCCGGACGGCGACGTCGAGTGCGGCCGCCGCCCGCGCGACGGCGTACCCCTCCATGTCGACGAGGTCCGCGCCCGCCGCGAGGAGGCGGTCACGCAGCGGCCCTCCGGTGACGAACACGTCGCCGGTGACGAGCACCGGGCCGGCGCCCAACGGGACCGGCGGGCCGAAGTGCCGCCCGGTCAGCGCGTGCAGGGCACCGTCGTCAAGGTCGTGCTGGCGCACCTCGCCGATCTCGTGCAGGCCGGTGAGCCCGGGCCGCAGCGCCCCGGCCGTGCCCACGTTGACCACCAGCGACGGCCGCCACCGCAGGCACGCCGCCGTCGTTGCCAGCGCTGCGTTCACCTTGCCCGCCCCTGTGATCACCACCGGCAGGTCGGGCGGGAGGTGCTTGACCTCCTCCTCCACGGCCACGACGAGCAGCGTCCCGCCGGGCGCCGGGGCCGGACCGCGGAGCGTGAGCACGGCGGCGAGCGTACGGGCGGCAGCTGCCCGTCGCGTGCGCTGCCCTCATGACGTGTGGTGCACCTCCTGCAGCCCGTACACGGGCGTCGGGATCCCCTCGTGGCGGGCCTTCAGCTGCAGGGCCAGGTAGAGCGAGTAGTGCCGCGACTGGTGCAGGTTGCCGCCGTGGAACCACAGCGCCTCCTGCTGCGTGGGCTTCCACATGTTGCGCTGCTCGCCCTCGAGCGGCCCCGGGTCCTTCGTCGTGCCGGAGCCATAGCCCCACACCTTGCCGACCTTGTCGGCGACCTCCTGCGAGATGAGGTCGGCGGCCCAGCCGTTCATCGAGCCGAAGCCGGTGGCGTAGACGACGAGGTCGGCCGGCAGCTCGGTGCCGTCCGCCAGCACGACGGAGTCCTCGGTCAGCTCCTTGACCTCGCCGTGGGCCAGCTTGATGTCGCCGTTCGCGACGAGCTCGCACGCCCCCACGTCGATGTAGTAGCCCGAGCCGCGGCGCAGGTACTTCATGAACAGCCCGGAGCCGTCGTCGCCCCAGTCGAGCCGGAACCCCGTCTTCTCCAGCCGTTCGTAGAAGTCGGCGTCGCGCTCCTTCATCTGCGCGTAGAGCGGGATCTGGAACTGGTGCATGATCTTGTAGGGCAGTGACGCGAAGATGAGGTCGGCCTTCTGCGTCGTCACCCCGTTCTCCAGGGCCTGCTCGGAGTAGAGCGCGCCGAGGCCGATGTCCATCAGGGTGTCGGAGCGGACGATGTGCGTGGAGGACCGCTGCACCATCGTCACGTCGACGCCGGCCTCCCAGAGCGCCGCGCAGATGTCGTGCGCGGAGTTGTTCGAGCCGATGACGACGGCCTTCCTGCCGACGTAAGCGTCCGGCCCCGGGTGCTTCGACGAGTGGTGCTGGTCGCCGCGGAAGCGGTCCTGCCCGGGGATCGTCGGGACGTTGGGCTTGCCCGACATCCCGGTGGCCATGACCAGCTGCTTCGGGCGGAGGGTCAGCTCCTCCCCCGCCCGGTCGACGACGACCTCCCACTCGCCGGTAGCCTCGTCGTACCGGGCGCTCTTCGCGGTCGTGGAGCCCCAGTAGGGGACCTCCATGACCTTCGTGTACATCTCGAGCCAGTCGCCGATCTTGTCTTTCGGCGAGAACACCGGCCAGTTCTTCGGGAAGTCCAGGTAGGGCAGGTGGTCGTACCAGACCGGGTCGTGCAACGCGAGCGACTTGTACCGCTTGCGCCACTGGTCGCCGGGCCGCTCGTGCGCGTCGATCACGACATGCGGAACACCGAGCTGCCGCAGCCGGGCGCCCAGCGCGATGCCGCCCTGACCCCCGCCCACGACCACGACGTACGGCTGGCGCGTCTTGCCCATCTCCGCCATCTCGGCGTCGCGGGCCTCCTTCCACGTGACCCGCTCGCGGTTCGCGCCGTGGTCGACGCCCCGCGGCCGCCTCTCGGAGAGCGGCTCCTCGTGGCCCTTGAGCTCGTAGAGCGTGGTGAGGAACGTCCAGGCCTTGTCCTCGGCGTCGAGGCGCAGCAGCCCGCGCCCCCGCCCGACCGCGGTCTCGAACTCGAACCAGGCGGTCGTGACCCCGCCGTCCTCCGTCGGCTCCTCGCTGACCGCGAAGCCGCTCGGGTCGGTGGTGTCGAGGGTGGCCCGGAGCAGGTCGGCGACCCCGTCCGGGTTCTCAACGGTCTTGAGGTTCCAGGTGAAGGCGAGGAGGTCACGCCAGAAGCTCTCCGCGGCGAACACGCCTGCGGCCCGGTCGACGTCGCGGGCCGCGAGGGCCTCCTCGAAGTCCCGCAGCCAGGCGGCAGCCCGCCTGCCGGAATCGGTCTGGGTGTCTGGTCGATCGAGCATCTGGGTCACAGACAGCCTCCTGGTCGTGGGTGCGCGCGGGGAGTGCACCGGAGTGACGGCTGCCGTCAGGGGTTGCAGGGGGTTGCAGCGCAAGGACGTGACCGCCGTCACAATGCGGCTCTACGCCACGAACCTGGGACGGCGTCCTCTGATCCGTGTGGTGGGGGGAGTGTGCCAGTTGGTGCCGCAGTGGAGCAGTAGTCGCAGTCTGTAGTTGTCGAAGTTGCGGTAGCCGTGGCCG
>JALYNB010000333.1 GCA_030773395.1 Actinomycetota bacterium | reverse complement strand
GGCACGGGCCACGGCCGCGCGGGCGCCGAGCGCGTGGAGCCGGCGCAGTGCGCGCTCGACCTCCTCGCGCAGGCTGCGCTCGGCCGCATCGGTGCCGCGGAGCCGCACCTCGCAGAGCACCACGCCGGGCCGGTCACGCGTCACGACGGCGAGCGCGGGCAGGTGGGCCTCGGTGGCGCCCAAGGCCGCGAGGAGGCGGAACACGGCGTCCGCGATCTCGGCGGAGACGGCGCCGGTGGCCCGGTCGTCGAGGGTGAGGGCGGCGGCCCGCTCCCGCAGGGCGGAGAGCATCTGCCCGAGGCCACCCTGCACACCGGGCGGGTCGAGGCTGGTCATGGTGGCGCGCAGCACGTGCAGGGCGTCGGTGAGGGCCTCCCGGGCCTCGGCGAGCCCGCGCGGCAGCACGCCGTCGTCGTCACCTTCGCCCGCCGCGCGCTCGGCCAGCTGCAGGGCCAGGGACGCCGCGATGAGGGACTGCATCGGCCCGTCGTGCAGGTCGTGGGCGAGGGTCACCAGCTCCCGCTGGGCGTCGCGGGCGACCGCGTCCGCGCCGGGCGCCGCGACGGTCGCGACGAACTGCCGCTGAGGGGGCACGGCGGTCAGATGGGCCCGGCGCGCAGCCTGGGCCGGGTGGCGCGCTCGGTGCACGCGCGGCGGCGCGGTGACGGGCACGGGGACCTCCCTGCTGGGCGGCGGGAGGACTCCCGCCGTACAGGGACAACCTTCGGCACGTTCCCCCGCGAGGGTGAGCGGCAGTTTTGCGCCGCCCGCGGCGCTCAGCCGCCGGTCAGCGCCCGGTCGCGGCCGTCATCAGGCGGACGGCCTCACCGAGGCTGGCCGCGTGCGCCACGCGCGGGGGCAGCTCGGACACGCGCCACCCCGGACCGCCGACGACCACCGACACCGGGGGGCGCAGCACTGGCAGGGCGTCGAGCCCGTCGACCTTCGGGGTCGCCCGCACCTGCGCCCACACGAACAACGCGACCGGGCCGGTGCGCTTCACCGCCGAGACCAGCGAGGCCGTCGGCATGGCGGCGCCGAGCACCCGCGGGACGACGCCCTGCTCGGCGAGCCCCGCCGCCAGCGCGTAGAGGGGCAGGGAGTGCAGGTCGTTCTCCGCGCACGCGAGCAGCGCCGGCCGCGGCTCGCCCACTGCCCGGTGCTCCGCGGCGACCTCCCGGAGCACCGCGCTCGCGCACTCGCTGAGCAGGTGCTCGGCCTCGACGCCGTCGCCGGTGGCCGCCCACCGCTGCCCGACGGCGACGAGCACCGGCGCGAGCACGTGCTCCCAGGTCGCGACGACGCCGTCACGCTGCAAGCGCTCCCGCAGCAGCGCCGTGATCGCCTCGTCGTCCAGGGCCAGCACCGCGCGCGCGAGCCCGCGCGCTGTGGGGCTGCTGGAGGGCACGGCGAGCACTCGACCTCCCGGCCCCCCGATGCGGCCCGCCTGTACGGGGACGGCGGCCGTGGCACCTGCAGCGGCAGCGCCGCCGGAGGCCGCAGCGCGGTCGGGGGGGGTCGCGACGGCGGGTCCCGCCGGCCCGGGCTCCACCTCGCTCTCGTCCGCGTCCGCGTCCGCCTCGTCGGGGGCGACGAGGGCCAGGCGCGCGGCGTCCGAGGGGGTGACGCCCTGCAGGGTGAGCCGGCGCATCCGCTGCAGTCGGGCGAGGTCCGAACCGGTGTAGCGGCGGTGCGCCCCGCTGACGTGCTCGCTGGGACCCAAGCCGTAGCGGCGGGCCCAGGTGCGCAGTGTCGCCGGGGCGACGCCGAGCCGGCGCGCGACGGCGGCGACGGTGTAGCGGGGGGCAGAAGCGTCTCCCCCAGAAGGGTCTCCCGCCGGATCGCCCTCCGTGTCACCATCCGGGACGGCTTCAGCGTCGTACACCGAGAAGACGCCCTGCGCGACGGTAGCAGCGCCGCCGGCGCCCGGGTGGGCACGGTCGGCGCTGCGCGCTGCGGACGACGTCACCAGCGGAGTCTGGGGCTGGCAGCCCGCCCCGACAACTTGAGCGGACGATCATCACCCCGGGTATTGAACAACCTTCGGCGCGCTTATAACCTGTCCCAGCGGCCCCCGACCCCGGCCGCTGGAGAGGACGCGAGATGACCGACATCCGACGGCTCCCTGGCCCGACCGTCGACAAGTGGGAGTGGCAGCTCCTCGGCGCCTGCCGGGGCGAGGACAGCGAGCTGTTCTTCCATCCCGAGGGTGAGCGCGGGCCGCGCCGCGCCGCCCGCGAGACCGCCGCGAAGGCTGTGTGCCGGCGCTGCCCCGTGGTGCAGCAGTGCCTCGCCCACTCGCTGGCCACCCACGAGCCCTACGGCGTGTGGGGCGGCCTGTCCGAGGCCGAGCGCGAGGCCGTCCTCGTCGCCCGCGGCGAGCGTGCCGGCTCCCCGCGCGCGCTCCCGGCGCCGGTGGTGACGCTCCCCGTCTGACGGCGAGGCGGCAGCCGCGCGGCTGCTGCCGCTCGGCGGACCCCGCAGAGGTCGCTGCAGCTCCCCCCACGCACACGACCCCGGTCACCTTCGTGACCGGGGTCGTCCCGTCTCCGGCCGGGGCCGGACTCAGAACCCGCCGTGCGAGTGGCCGTGGCCGTGCCCGTGGCCGTGGCCGTGGCCGTGGCCGTGCTCCGGCTCGGCCGGCTTGTCGGCCACGAGCGTCTCCGTGGTCAGGAGCAGGCCGGCGATGCTCGCGGCGTTCTGCACCGCCGAGCGCGTCACCTTCACGGGGTCGACGACGCCCTGGGCGACGAGGTCGCCGTACTCGCCCGTGGCGGCGTTGAGCCCGTTGCCCGGGCCGAGCTCCTGCACGCGGTTCACCGCGACGGCGCCCTCCATGCCGGCGTTGCTCGCGATCCAGCGCAGCGGCTCGGTGACGGCGCGCCGGACGATCTCGACGCCGGTCCCGCGGTCGCCGGTGGCGCCGAGCCGGTCGTCGAGCACGGTGGCCGCGTGCGCCAGCGCGCTGCCGCCGCCGGGCACGATGCCCTCCTCGACCGCAGCCCGCGTCGCGGAGACCGCGTCCTCGAGCCGGTGCTTGCGCTCCTTGAGCTCGACCTCGGTGGCCGCGCCGACCCGGATCACGCAGACGCCCCCGGAGAGCTTCGCGAGCCGCTCCTGGAGCTTCTCGCGGTCCCAGTCGGAGTCCGTCGCCTCGATCTCGGCCTTGATCTGCCGCACCCGGTCGGCGATCTCGTCCTGTGTGCCGCCACCGTCCACGATCGTCGTCGCATCCTTCGTGACCGTCACCCGGCGGGCACGGCCGAGCACCTCCGTGCCGGCGGTCTTGAGGTCGAGCCCCACCTCGGCGGACACGACCTGCGCGCCGGTGAGGATCGCCATGTCCTGCAGCATGGCCTTGCGGCGGTCACCGAACCCTGGCGCCTTCACCGCGACACCGGTGAACGTCTTGCGGATCGCGTTGACCGTGAGCGTCGACAGCGCCTCCCCGTCGACGTCCTCGGCGATGACGAGCAGCTTGCGCTGCTCGGACACGACCTTCTCCAGCAGAGGCAGCAGATCGGCCAGTGCGCTGACCTTGCCGTTGACGATCAGCACGGAGGCGTCGTCGAGCACGGCCTCCTGCGTCTCCGGGTCGGTGACGAAGTACGGCGAGATGTAGCCCTTGTCGAACTGCATCCCCTCGGTGAAGTCGAGCTCGAGGCCAGTGGTCTGCGACTCCTCGACGGTGATGACGCCGTCCTTGCCGACCTTGTCGAAGGCCTCGGCGATCAGCTCGCCGACCTCGCTGTCCTGGGCGGACAGGGCGGCCACGTTCGCGATCTGCTCGTGGCTCTCGACCTCGATGGCCATGCCCGCGAGCCGCTCGGCGACGGCGGCCACGGCGCTCTCGATGCCGGCCTTCAGGTCGAGCGGCGCGGCGCCGGCGGCGACGTTGCGCATGCCCTCGCGGACCATCGCCTGCGCGAGCACGGTCGCGGTGGTGGTCCCGTCACCGGCGACGTCGTTGGTCTTGGTGGCGACCTCCTTGACGAGCTGCGCCCCCATGTTCTCGTAGGGGTCGTCGAGTTCGACCTCGCGGGCGATCGTCACGCCATCGTTCGTGATCGTGGGGGCGCCGAACTTCTTGTCGATCACCACATTGCGGCCCCGCGGGCCGAGGGTGACCTTCACGGCGTCGGCGAGGGCGTCGACGCCGCGCTCCAGGCCGCGGCGGGCGTCACCGGAGAAGATGATGATCTTGGGCACGGGTGTCCTTCCCGGACGGGTGTAGTGCGGTCTCGTGGTCGCGAACGGGAGCCGCCCCGGAGCCCCGGTCGGGGGCGCCGGGGCGGCTCCTGTCAGCGGCGCTGACTCACTTCTCGATGATCGCCAGCACGTCGCGGGCCGAGAGGACGAGGTAGTCCTCACCGGCGTAGCGCACCTCGGTGCCGCCGTACTTGCTGTAGAGCACGGTGTCGCCGACCTGAACGTCCAGCGGGACGCGCTGCCCGTCCTCGTAGCGACCGGGGCCGACGGCCAGGACGGTGCCCTCCTGGGGCTTCTCCTTGGCGGTGTCGGGGATCACGATGCCGGAGGCGGTGGTGGTCTCGGCCTCGGACGTCTGGACCACGATGCGGTCCTCGAGCGGCTTGATGCCGACCTTCTCAGCAGTGGCGGTCGTCACGATCTGACCTCCCCTTCCTGGGTTGTCGCGTGCACGGATGGGTGAGGCGACCGGGGCGGCCTGCCGTCGCGGGGGTCAGGCGCCTCGTCGCGGTGCGGGCGCTCGTCGCGCCCGCGGTGTGTCCGTTCAGTCTGGCTCGTGCTGGCACTCTCGACTGCCGAGTGCCAGGCCCGAGGTTATGGCGCGCGGCTTGCGCGCGTCAACACGGGGGTGCCGGAGGGTCGGGCCGGGTCAGACCAGCACGTCGGTGACCGGCAGCGAGGAGTCGGCCGGCAGGTCCAGGGAGCTGGGTGTCGCCCCGTCCGCCACGAGCTGGGCGCCGAGCGCGGCGACCATCGCGCCGTTGTCGGTGCACAGCCCCGGCCGCGGGACCCGAAGGCGCAGGCCCGCCGCCGCGCACCGCTCCCCGGCCAGGGCTCGCAGCCTCGAGTTGGCGGCCACCCCGCCGCCGAGCAGCAGCGTGTCGACGCCCGTGTCGGTGCAGGCGCGGACGGCCTTCGCCGTCAGCACGTCGACGACCGCCTCCTGGAACGACGCGGCCACGTCGGCCGTCCGCACCGGCTCCCCCGCGGTGCGGGCCGCCTCCACGTGCCGGGCCACAGCGGTCTTGAGCCCGGAGAACGAGAAGTCGTACGGCGGGTCGCCCGGCCGCGTCAGCCCCCGCGGGAACGGGACTGCGGGCTCGCCGTCGCGGGCCAGCCGGTCGACGTGCGGCCCGCCCGGGAACGGCAGGCCGAGCAACCGCGCCACCTTGTCGAACGCCTCCCCGGCGGCGTCGTCGATCGTCGCCCCCAGGGGCTCGACCCGTCCGGCGCCCCGGCTGAGCAGCAGCGAGCTGTGGCCGCCCGACACGAGCAGCGCGACGCACGGGTCGGGCAGCGGCCCGTGCTCGAGCACGTCGACGGCGACGTGAGCGGCCAGGTGGTTCACCCCGTACAGCGGCAGGTCCACCGCCAGGGCGTAGGCCTTCGCGGCGGCCACCCCGACGAGCAGCGCGCCCGCGAGCCCCGGCCCGGCCGTCACGGCCACCGCGTCGAGGTCGCTCCAGCCGACCCCCGCCTCGACCAGCGCGCGCTCGACCGTGGGGGCCATGGCCTCCAGGTGCGCGCGGGCGGCGACCTCGGGCACCACGCCGCCGAACCGCGCGTGCTCCTCGACGCTGGAGGCCACGGCGTCCGCGAGCAGCGTGCGTCCGCGCACGACGCCCACGCCCGTCTCGTCGCAGGACGTCTCGATGCCGAGGACCAGGGGCTCGTCGCTCACGGCGCTCCTCCCGCGTCGCGGACCATGACGAGGGCGTCCGCGCCGCTCGGCTGGTAGTAGCCGCGGCGGCGGCCGACCGCGCGGAAGCCCCGGCGGTGGTAAAGCCGCTGGGCGGGCTCGTTGTCGGCGCGCACCTCCAGGCCGACCCGCGTGAGCCCGGCACGCTCGGCCTCGGCAAGCAGCGCGTCGAGGAGCAGCGCGCCGAGCCCCCGGCACTGCGCCTCCGGGCGGACGGCGATGTTCTGCACGTAGGCCTCGTCGGGGTTGCGGGCGAGCCCGGCGTAGCCGAGCACCCGCCCGTCGGTGTCGACGGCGGCCAGGTAGCAGCGTTCGGGCTGGGCGAGCTCGCTCCAGAACAGCTCGGCCGACCAGGCCTCCTCGGCGAACAGGTCGGCCTCGGCGCGCAGGACGTCGTCGAGGTGCCACCAGCGCAGGCGCGTGAGCCGCACGCCCGCGTGCGGCTCGGGGGCGGTCGCGGGCGCGTGGGCGGTCACCGGGGCACCGTCACCGGCTTCGGCGCCCCCGGCGCCACCGCGTCGGGCC
>JALYNB010000332.1 GCA_030773395.1 Actinomycetota bacterium | reverse complement strand
TCGGTGCGACCCGCCATGCCGGCGTGCACGGCGGCGTGGGCCAGGCGGAGGCAGTAGGCGCTGTCGAACGGGTTCGCTGGCACGCTGCGGATCGCGTAGCTCGGGTCGAAGTAGCGGACGTTGTTCTCCACGTCGTGCCCGTCGAGGTGCTCGATGATCAGCCGGCGGAGCAGCCGTCCGATGTCGCCGAAGCGGACGTTCCCCGACGCGTCGGTGCCCGGTGCCTCCTCCTGGACGTGCTCCTGCCCGGCGCCCTCGGCGACGACGATGACCGCGTGCCCGCGCTCCAGGACGCGGCGGCGCAGGTGCTCGAGGAACCCACGCTCGCCGTGCAGCGCGAACGGCACCTCGGGGATCAGCACGTAGTCCGCGTCGTCCTTGGCCAGCACCGAGTAGCAGGCGATGAAGCCGGAGTGGCGACCCATGAGCTTGACCAGGCCGATACCTCCCGGGGCGGACTTCGCCTCCACGGCGGCGGCGTGGATCGACTTCGTGGCCTCGCCCATCGCCGTCTGGAACCCGAAGCTCTGGTCGATGTAGGGGATGTCGTTGTCGATCGTCTTCGGGATCCCGACGACGGCGATCTTCAGACCCCGCTCGCCGACGACGCGAACGATGTCCATCGCGCCGCGGATCGTGCCGTCGCCGCCGATGACGAAGAGGATGTTGATGTTCATCCGCTCGAGCGCGTCGACGATCTCCTCGGCGTCCTGCTGGCCCCGCGAGGTGCCGAGGATCGTCCCGCCCTCGTCGTCGATGTCGGCCACCACCTCGGGCGTGAGGTCGAGGACGTCGTCCCCGAACGAGGGGATGAAGCCGCGGTAGCCATTGCGGAAGCCCATGATCCGGGTGACGCCGTAGTGGCGGGAGAGCTCGAGCACCAGTCCGCGGATGACGTCGTTGAGCCCTGGGCAGAGGCCGCCGCAGGTGACGATGCCGACCCGGGTCTTGGCCGGGTCGAAGTAGATCTTCTGGCGGGGGCCGCCGGGCTCCAGGCTCGGCAGCTCCGACACGGGGACGTCGCGCTTGCCGATGAGGGACAGCGTGTCGTCCCAGAGGATCCGGTCGTGCTCGACCACGGAGTGCTGCGTCGTCTCCCGGGCGGCCAGGCGGTCCGCAATGGGCGAGTCGATCCGGCAGGGGCCGAGCGTGCGCACCTCCAGGTCCTCGTGCGTCGTCATGTGGAGACGATCCCATGCCCGGACCGGGGTCCGGCGGTCCAACGGCCTCGGTGCCGCGAGTGGTGAGTTCCGCGGGCTCCCGATCGGTCCGGGGCGTCGGAACTCACCACTGGACGTCGTCGAGCCCAAGGCGCTCGACACCTGGAGCGTCGCGGCCTCCCGGACCCGGGCGCTGAGCTCGTCCCCGCGCCACAGCAGCTCCGCGGTCACATGCACTGCGAGCCAGCCGGCGCGCTTGCCCGCTGCGGGTCTGGCGGCGGCGAAACTCACCACTCGGGGCTGGTGCGGCCGCGTCCGCGGTCAGCGGGGCACGAACAGCCTCTCCGCGACCGGCTCCCACGGCCCGCCCCGGTAGCGCCACAGGGCCAGCCCCGTCGCCTCGGCCCCGGCCGGCACGAACTCGCGCTCCAGGCGGGCGTGGAGGTCCCGCGCGACCGCGGCGTCGACCTTGTTCTGGACGGTCACGTGCGGCCGCCAGCGCTGCCGGTCCTGCGGCGTCAGCCACGGCCGCCACCGCTCGGCGAGGCGCTCCCGCAGCGCCCCGGCCTCGCCCCCCTCGAGGTCGTAGGCCACCCCGCGACCGAGGAAGCGCACCCGGCTGACCCGCAGCGGCAGCGGCGCCGCCGGGGCCAGGTCCGCCACGTCGGCGAGCACGGCGTCCTCCCGGTCACCGGGCAGCGCGTGGAACACCGTCACGTGGGCCGCGAGGTGGTTGCGCTCGGGCGGGAAGTGCTGCCGGCGCAGGCCGTCGAAGCGCAACTGCGTCGCCTCGTCGAGCAGCAGCGTGAGGACCAGCGGGTCAGGTCCGCTCCCGGTCACCGACGGGTCTCCCTCACGGCCGCCTCCAGGGCCCAGCGGGCCCGCACCGCGGAGATCTCGGCGGCCATCACGGCGTGAGCGAGCGCGGAGACCCCCAGGAACCGCAGGCGGTCGACCCGGGCCAGCCGTTCGTCGCGCAGCGCAGGCAGCCCCCGCCACGGCCTCGTCAGCCTCTCCGCGGCCAGTCGGTGCCACGGCGGCAGGTCGCCGCGGTCACGTCCGAGCTGCTCGGCCCCCCGCGTCGTACGCCGCGCCTTGGCCACCAGCTCGCCGACCGTCGCCCGGGCCGGGTGGCGCACGACGACGTCGTCGCAGAAGACCACCCGGTGGCCGGCCGCCGTGGCGCGCTCGCCCCACTCGGCGTCCCCGCCCGACTGCAGGTGGCCGCGGAACGGCCCGACGACTTCCAGCACGGACCGGGCGACGACGAGGTTCGCCGTCGCCCCGAACCCCCACCGCTGCACGAACTCCTCCTGCGGGAAGGCGGTGAGGGCGTCGTACAGCTCCACGGCGCCGGGCCGGCGGCCGCGCGGGAAGACCTCGATCGGGCCGGTCACCACCCCGGCGGTCGCGCCGGACTCCAGCGCCGCGACCGCCTGCTCCAGCCAGTCGGGCTCCGGCACGCAGTCGGCGTCGGTGAAGGCGACGTACGTCGGCGGGTCGGGCTGCGCGAGGAGTGCCACGATGCCGGCGTTGCGGGCGGCGTAGGAGCCGCGCGGCGACTGCCGGACGACGGTGACCGCCAGCCCGTCCGTGACGCCGTCGGTGGCGAGGTCGGCGGGGACCTGCACCGGCGCCGACGAGCCGTCGTCGACGACGACGACGGCGGCGGGGCGGAGGGTCTGCGCCGCGAGCGCGCGCAGGCACGTCGCCAGCCGCGGGTCGTCGCGGACGGGGACGACGACCCCGACGGCGGCACCGGCGGTGACATCGCCGGTGTCGCTGCTGGCGACAGCAACCACGGGGGGGCTCGACGGCGCGCTCACGCCGCCCGGACGGACGCTCCGACGGCCGTCCTGCCGCCGAGCTCCGCCAGCGCCTCCGCGTGCACCGCAGCCGTCTCCGCGGCCACCCGCTCGGCGTGAAAGCGGGCCGCGTGCGCCAGGCCGCAAGCGCGCAGCGACGCCCGC
>JALYNB010000331.1 GCA_030773395.1 Actinomycetota bacterium | reverse complement strand
GCCTCGAGCCACCGCGAGGCACCGATGATCATGGATGACCCGGTCGCGGACAACACGGACGTCTACGCGTTCCGCAGCCCGGACCGCCCCGACATGCTCACGCTCATCGCCAACTGGCTGCCCTTCGAGGAGCCGGGCGGAGGACCGAACTTCTTCCGGTTCGGCGACGACGTCCTGTACGCGATCCACATCGACAACGACGGGGACGCCGTGGAGGACGTCACCTACGAGTGGCGGTTCCGCACTGACATCCAGAACCCCAACACGTTCCTCTACGCGACCGGGCCGATCACCTCGCTCGACGACGAGAACTACAACTTCCGACAGGTCGCGGACGTCTACCGCGTCGTGGACGGCCAGCGGACGCGGATCGCCTCGGACGACATCGTGCCGCCCGAGAACATCGGGCCGCGCACGAACGGCACCGACTACGCGGCGCTCGCGCAGCAGGCGGTGTACCCCGTCCAGGGCGGCGGTCAGCACTTCGCGGGTCAGCGCGACGACTCCTTCTACGCGGACATCGCGTCGATCTTCGACCTGGGCGGGCTGCGCCCGCTCAACGAAGCCCACGCCATCCCGCTGGCGAACACCGGCGGCGTCGACACCCTCTCCGGCTACAACGTGCACACGACGTCGATCCAGGTGCCGATCAGCGAGGTGGTCGAGGGCGACGAGCCGGTGATCGGCATCTGGAGCACTGCCTCCCGGCCCAAGGTCCGGGTGTTCAGCAAGAACAACGGCGCGATGCCGGTCACGCGCGGTCGCTTCGTCCAGGTGTCCCGGCTCGGCAACCCGCTGGTCAACGAGGTCGTCATCCCGCTCGGCCTCAAGGACACGTTCAACGCGCTGGCACCCCGCCAGGACGCGGCGGCGCTCAGCCAGCCGGAGGAGGACGGCGTCACCATCCCGCTGGTGCAGCGCCCCGAGCTCGCCGGGCTGATCGAGGCGCTCTACCCGGGCGTCAACACGCCCGACGAGCCCCGCAACGACCTGGTGGCGGTCTTCCTGACCGGTATCCCGGACGTGAACCAGCCCCAGCCCGGCTTCCAGCCGGCCGAGATGCTGCGGCTCAACACGTCCATCATGCCCACGCCGTTCGCCGAGCAGAACCGGCTGGGCCTGCTCGCCGGGCAGAACGACGGCTGGCCGAACGGCCGCCGGCTCACCGACGACGTCGTCGACATCGCGCTCCGCGCGGTCGCGGGCGGCACGCCGCTGGCGCCGAACCCGGAGGAGACCAACGTCGCCCCGAACAACATCCTCACCGATGGGGTGGACAGCAACGACCGGCCGTTCCTCGGGCAGTTCCCCTACCAGCCCACGCCCCACCAGGGCTACGAGATCAACAACCCGGCACGGGTCGGCGGCACTGACCCCGATACCTCTGCTGAGGGAGTCACAGGAAGGCAGGCGGGCCGATGAGGGCCTGGCGCCGTGGCCTTCGGGCCAGCGCCGTGACGGGGATGGCGGCGGCGATGGCCGCCGGCACCCTCGCTCTCGGTGCGCCCGCGTCCGCGGAAACCTTCCTGGACGAGGACAACCCCTGCCCCGAGGCCGAGGCCCAGGCCGCGGCCTTCGCCGACGCCGCGGAGATCCCGGAAGTGCACCGGGCGGCCGTGGACTGCGCGGCCGCGCTCGGCATCGTCCGGGGGCGCGAGGAGGGACAAGAGCTGTTCATGCGTCCCCTCGAGCCAGTCCTGCGCGACCAGATGGCCTCGTTCATCGTGCGCACGCTGGACGCGGCGGGCTACGACCTGCCGGCCCCGGCGGACCAGGGGTTCGACGACGTCGCCGGCAACGTCCACGCCGACGCGATCAACCAGCTCAAGCAGCTGGGGATCGCGCTCGGCAAGACACCGGACCAGTACGACCCGGAGGAACGGGTCACCCGGGGGCAGATGGCGTCGTTCCTCATCCGGGCGGCTAACTTCGCCTTCGAGGGCGACGACCTCGCAGCCGGTCGCGTGGGCAGCACGCAGTTCCCTGACGTCGAGGGGAACGTCCACGAGGCCAACATCGAGGCCGCCGCCGAGCTCCTGGAGTTGGCGCAGGGCTTCGAGGACGGTCTCTACCGCCCGCAGGCGTCCACGACACGGGCCCAGATGGCGTCGTTCCTCATCCGCCTGCACGATCTGATCCTCATCCCCGAACCGCGCTAGGGGACTGCTGAGCAACGCGTGTCGTCCCGGTCCTGCTTCGGTGGGGCCGGGACGATCTCGTTGTGCGGGGTTGGTCGGAGGGGCAGCGGGAGCTGTTCCCGCGGTGATGCTCGCGGACCTGTTCCCGTCGGGACGGGGGCCGGCCGAGCGTGCCGGGCGGACGTGGTCGCCACCGTGCTGTACTGCAGGCCACTGCACCACCTGTCTGTCCGACCGGGAGGCCGCCGAGGCGGTCACGTTCGACCTGCGGTGGAAAGCCGCGGTCGGCCTGCCGGTCACCGCGGGCCCGTTCCACCCGACCACGCTGACCTACTGGCGGCGCCGGCTGGCGGCGAGCGAGCAGCCCAACCGGATCTTCGACGCGGTGAAGGCCGTGGTCGCGGAGACCGGGGTGCTGCGCGGCAAGTCCCGCCGCGCCCGGGACTCCACCGCGGCTGCACGCCCACGGCCGGCGGCACGCCCACGGCCGGCGGCACGCCACTGCACCTCAGCTCCGTCTACCGCTCTCTGGAGACGCTCGAGAGTCTGGGTCTGGCGGGGCCCGCGCACCTCGGTAGGACGTTCGCGAAGTACCACCCGGCGAGCGCCGCGGACGCGCACCTCGTCTGCCGGTCCTGTGGCCGGCGGGAGGACCTCGACGCGGCGCTGCTCCGGGATCTCGCGCACGGTTGGGGCAGGAGCGCGGCTTCGACGTCGGCCACCTCGCACTGCTCGGCACGTGCTGGGCGTGCCCGTCCTCAACGGCCGAGTCGGAGGTGACCCAGCACGAGCCCCGCCCGGTCAGTCGGCAGCGGTCAGGTCCCCACCCGCCCCGGCAGACCACCGGTCCTCGATCCGGCCCAGCCGCCACACGCCGAGTGCGACGACCCAGGTGGCGACGAACAGGCCGACGATCGCAAACCCGACCAGGTCGAGGTCCAGCGAGGCCAGCCAGGCCAGCGGCCCCGAGTCGATGCCGAGCCGGTCGACGAGCAGGCCCACGAGCACCAGGCCGCCGATGACGAGCGCGACCAGCACGGACAGGACCGTCACCGTGAGGTTGTAGAAGACCTTCCGCACGGGCTTGAGGAACGCCCAGCCGTACGCCCGCGACATGAAGATCCCGTCCGCGGTGTCGAAGAGGGTCATTCCGGCGGCGAACAGCACGGGCAGCACGAGGATCGCGTACCAGGGCAGCACGAACGCCGCGGACCCCGCCGCCAGGACCAGTAGCGCCACCTGTGTGGCCGTGTCGAAGCCGAGACCCATGAGGAGCCCCACCGGGTAGAGGTGCCACGGCTCGTTGACCCGCCGGGTGACCCGGCTGAGCAGGCGAGCGAGGAAGCCCCGGTTGGCGAGCTGCCGCTCGAGCTCCGCCTCGTCGTACACGCCGGTCCGCATCTCGCGGAAGACCCTCGCGATGCCGACGACCGCGACGAGGTTCGTCACACCGATCAGCAGGAGGAACACCCCGGCGACGGACGTGCCGACGAGGGCGAGCGTCGCACCGAGCCGCGACTCGGCGTCGGTGACGACGCCGGCCACGGACCGGACCCCGACGGCGAGGAGCAGGCTCGCGGCGAACACCACGGACGAGTGCCCGAGGGAGAACCAGAACCCCGTGCTGACCGAGTGGCGCCCCTCGCCGACGAGCTTGCGCGTCGTGTTGTCGATCGAGGCGATGTGGTCGGCGTCGAAGGCGTGCCGCACGCCGAGCAGGTACGCCGTGAGGCCCACCCCGACCCCGAGGACGCCGGCGTCCCCCAACTGGTAGCCGGCCGGGGCGACGGCGAGGACGAGCACGCCCCAGCCGACGACGTGCAGCAGGACGACGACCGCGGTCATGGCCCCGACCGAGCGCCACTCCGCCGGGGTGAACGCGCCGCGCACGCCCCGGCGCCGTCCGGCGGCGGGTGCGGACAGGTGCGGGGTCTCGGCGAGCACGGGGCCTCCCAGGATCGAGGGACGGGCGGGGACGGACGACCGCTCGCGGTACCAGTTGCGAGTAAATCGCAACTGCGGACGAGGGGCAACGGGCCGTACGGGCAGAACCTCTCCCCGCCCGGTGGGCGCCCGAGCTGACGCCGTGGCGTCGCCACCTAACGCGCGGGAGAGACGGCTCACCCCCTCTCTTGCGCCAGCCGGGTCGCCCGCTCGTGGCGCTCCCGATTCCGGACGAGCTCGTCCCGCCACAGCTGTGCGCTTCACCCACTCGCGCCTGCGCCCCGCCGCGCCGCCGCACCTGCAGTGAGCCACCGACCCGCGCGGGTAGCCTCGTCCGCCGTGCGCCCGGCCGTCCCGACCCCCGTCAGCCTGGCGGCCCTCGTGTCGGCCGTCCCCGGGCTGACCGCACCGGACGCCGCCGCCGACCTGGCCGTCACGGGCGTCACTCTGGATTCCCGGGCTGTGCAGCCCGGTGACCTGTACGCCGCCCTCCCCGGCGCCCGCACCCACGGGGCAACCTTCGCCGCGCAGGCTGCCGCGGCCGGGGCCGTCGCCGTCCTCACCGACCCCGGAGGCCGCGAGCGGGCCGAGGCGGCCGGGCTCCCCGTCCTGCTCCACACCGGCCCCCGTGCCGTGCTCGGTGCCGTCTCCGCGACCGTGTACGGCGATCCCGCCGCCGACCTCCTGCTCCTCGGCGTCACCGGCACGAACGGCAAGACCACGACGGCGTACCTGCTCGAAGCCGGCCTGCGCGCCGCGGGCCACGCCACCGGCCTCGTCGGCACGGTCGAGACCCGCATCGGTGACACGGTCGTCCCGAGCGTCCGTACGACGCCGGAGGCGCCCGACCTGCAGGCCTTGTTCGCGGTCATGCGGGAGCGCGGCGTCACGGCCGCGGCGATGGAGGTCAGCAGCCACGCGCTCGCGCAGGGCCGCGTCGACGGTGCGCGCTTCGGGGTCGCAGCGTTCACGAACCTCACCCAGGACCACCTGGACTTCCACGCCGACATGGACGACTACTTCGCCGCGAAGGCGAGGCTGTTCACCCCCGAGCACTCCGCCGCCGGTGTGGTCTGCGTCGACGATGCGTACGGCGAGCGCCTCGCCACCACGGCAGGGGTCCCGGTGCAGACCGCCTCGGCCACGGACAGGCCCGCGGACTGGCGGGCCACCGACGTCGAGGCCGGCCCGCGGGGGAGTGCGTTCCGCGTCCTCGGCCCCGGCGGCGTGGACGTCGCTGCCCGCGTCGGGCTCCCCGGCGCCTACAACGTCGCCAACGCCCTCGTCGCCATCGCCACGCTCGCGGTCGCCGGGGTCCCCGTCGAGGCGGCAGTCCGCGGGGTCGGTGCGCTGCCCGGTGTACCCGGGCGCATGGAGCGGGTGGAGGCCGGCCAGGCCGCGCTCGCCGTCGTCGACTACGCCCACACCCCCGACGCCGTCACCACGCTGCTGCAGACCCTCCGGCCCCTCACGCCCGGCCGCCTCGTCGTCGTCCTCGGCTGCGGCGGCGACCGTGACCGGGGCAAGCGCCCGCTCATGGGGGCCGCCGCCGCGCGCGGCGCCGACGTCGCCGTGCTCACCAGCGACAACCCGCGGTCGGAGGACCCTCAGGCGATCCTCGACGCGGTCGTCGCCGGGGCCCGGGAGGTGCCCGGCTCGCAGGTCCTCGTCGAGGCCGACCGGCGCGCCGCCATCGAGCAGGCCGTCGAGGGGCTCGCCCCCGGCGACACGCTCGCCGTCGCCGGCAAGGGCCACGAGCAGGGCCAGGAGGTCGCGGGCGAGGTGCGACCCTTCGACGACCGGGTCGTGCTCGCCGAGGTGCTGCGTGCGGCCCTGCTGCGCGGCGCCGTCGCGGTGGCCGCACCCACCCCCCAGCCCGAGGCGGCGACCGCGTGATCCCCCTGACCCTCGCCGAGGTCGCGACCGCGACCGGAGGCCGGCTCTCCGACGTCCCCGACCCCGAGACCCGGGTAGAGGGCGCCGTCGAGGTCGACTCCCGCCGGGTCGCGGTGGGCGGCCTGTTCGTCGCGATTCCCGGTGAGCGGGTCGACGGCCACGACTTCGCCGCCGCCGCAGTGGAGGCGGGAGCCGTCGCCGCGCTGACGGAGCGGGGGGTGCCCGGCGTGCCGTGCGTCGTCGTGCCCGACGCCGTCGCGGCGCTCGGGCGGCTCGCGTCCGCGGTCCTCGAGCGCTCGTCGGCCGCCGTCGTCGGCGTGACCGGCTCCAGCGGCAAGACGACGACCAAGGACCTCCTCGCCGCCGTTCTCGCGGCTGCGGGCGAGACCGTCGCCCCGGCCGGCTCGTTCAACAACGAGGTCGGGCTCCCCCTGACCGTGCTGCGCACGACCCCGACCACGCGGTTCCTCGTGCTCGAGTACAGCGCCCGCGGCGTCGGCCACATCGCCACGCTCACGCGGATCGCCCCGCCGCGGTACGCCGCCGTCCTCAACGTCGGCACCAGCCATCTCGGCGAGTTCGGCAGCCGGGAGGCGATCGCGCGGGCCAAGGGTGAGCTCGTCGAGGCGCTGCCGGCCGATGGCGTCGCGGTGCTCAACGCCGACGACCTCGCGGTGGCCGCCATGCGTGACCGCACCCGCGCCCGCGTCGTCCACACGGGCGAGTCGGCGGGCACGGACGTCCGCGCCGAGGGCGTCGACATCGACGCGACCGGGCGGGCGTCGTACGAGCTCGTCGTGGGGGAGCGGGTCCGGGGCGGCGCCGGCCGCGCCCGGGTCGCCCTGCAGCTCGTCGGCGAGCACCAGGTCGCCAACTCGCTGTCCGCCGCGGCGCTCGCGCTCGAGGCCGGCCTCGACCTGCCGGCCGTCGCGCAGGGCCTCTCCGCCGCCCGCCCCGCCAGCCGGTGGCGGATGGAGGTCACCGAGCGCCCGGACGGCGTCACGGTCGTCAACGACGCCTACAACGCGAACCCCGACTCGGTGAAGGCCGCGCTCAAGGCGCTCGTGACGATGGCGCGGGGCCGCCGGTCGTGGGCGGTGCTCGGCACGATGGCCGAGCTCGGCGACGACAGCGGCGACGAGCACGACAAGATCGGGCGGCTCGCCGTCCGGCTCGACGTCGACCGGCTCGTGGTCGTCGGGCCGGAGGCCGCGCGGATGCACGCCGGCGCCGTCCTGGAGGGGTCCTGGGGCGACGAGTCCATGCATGTGCCCGACGTCGACGCCGCCGTCTCGCTGCTGCGCCAGCAGCTCGCCCCCGGGGACGTCGTGCTGGTCAAGGCCAGCCGCTCCGCCCGCCTCGAGCGCGTCGCCGAGGCCCTGCTCGCCCCCGGCGACGGCCCCGGACCTGGCGACGCCCCGGAGGCGGGCGCGTGAGGCAGATCCTGCTCGCCGCCAGCGTCGCGCTGATCGTCTCGCTGCTGGGCACGCCCGTGGCGATCCGCATCCTGCGGCGGCGCGGCTACGGCCAGGAGATCCGCGAGGAGGGGCCGCAGTCCCACCAGAGCAAGCGCGGTACGCCGACCATGGGCGGCACGGTGATCATCCTCGCCACGCTGCTCGGGTACGGGTTGTCCCACCTCTTCTTCCTCGGCCGCGCGGCGGGTCCCACCGCGAGCGGGCTGCTGGTGCTGCTCCTCATGACCGGCCTGGGGCTCGTCGGGTTCCTCGACGACTTCATCAAGATCTTCCGAGCTCGGAACCTGGGGCTGAACAAGACCTCGAAGCTCGTCGGCCAGCTGGTCGTGGCGCTCGCGTTCGGGATCCTCGCGCTGCAGTTCCCGGATGCCAACGGCATCACCCCGGCGTCGGACAACCTGTCGTTCGTCCGCGACACCGCGATCGCCTTCGGCGCGATCGGCTTCGTGGTCTTCGCCTATTTCCTCATCAGCGGTTTCTCCAACGCCGTGAACCTCACGGACGGGCTGGACGGGCTCGCGGCCGGCTCCGCGGCGATGGTGTTCGGCTCGTACGTCGTCATCTCGTTCTGGATGTTCGGGAACCGCTGCACCGGTGACCTGCCGCTCGAGGGCACGCTCAACGCCGTCAACTGCTACGCGGTCCGCGACCCGCTCGACGTCGCTCTGGTGGCGGCCGCGGCGATGGGCGCCTGCTTCGGCTTCCTGTGGTGGAACGCCGGCCCAGCGAAGATATTCATGGGCGACACGGGGTCGCTGGCGATCGGTGGCGCGCTCGCCGGGCTCGCCGTGGTCACCCGCACGGAGCTGCTGCTCGTGATCCTCGGCGGGCTGTTCGTCGTCGAGACGCTCTCGGTGATCATGCAGGTGGGGGCGTTCCGGATGACCCGGCGCCGGGTGTTCAACATGGCTCCGCTACACCACCACTTCGAGCTCGCCGGCTGGGCGGAGAACACCGTCATCGTGCGCTTCTGGATCATCGCCGGGCTGGCGGCGGCGTTCGGGCTCGGCGTCTTCTACGCGGAGTACCTCTCCCTGAGCGACTTGGCATGAAGGGCGACTCCGGCATGAGGGGCGACCTGGCGTGACGGACGACCTGGCATGACGGAGGCGCTGGCCGGCCGGTCCGTGCTCGTCACCGGCCTCGGCGTCTCCGGCGCGGCGTCGCTGCGCGCGCTCGTGGCGGAGGGCGCTCGCGTCACCGTCACCGACGCCCGCACCGACGGGCCCGTGCTCGAGGCCGCCGCGGAGGCCGAGCGGCTCGGGGCCCGTGTGCTCCTCGGCCACCCCGGCCGCAGCCACCCAGGCCGCAGTACCTCAGGCGCAGGGGGGCTCCCCGCCGGCACGGAGCTCGTCGTCACCTCGCCCGGCTGGCGCCCCGACGACCCGCTCCTGCTCGCGGCCGCCGCAGCGGACGTCCCCGTCTGGGGCGAGGTCGAGCTCGCCTGGCGGCTCCGTCCCGCCGACGCCGCCCCCTGGCTGGTGCTCACCGGCACGAACGGCAAGACCACGACCGTCCGGATGCTCGAGTCGATCCTGCGGGCCGCCGGGCGCCGCGCGGTGGCCTGCGGCAACGTCGGCCTGCCGGTGGTCGAGGCGGTGCGGGCGGGCAGCGGGGACGGCCCCGCTCCGCCGTACGACGTCCTCGCCGTGGAGCTGTCGAGCTTCCAGCTGCACTGGACGCACTCGATGCGGCCAGCGGCCGCCGCCGCCCTCAACGTCGCCCCCGACCACGTCGACTGGCACGGGTCGCTCGAGGCGTACGCCCGCGACAAGGGGCGGATCTACCGCGGCGCCGGGGTCGGGGTGGCGAACGCCGACGACCCCCGGACGGTCCGGCTGCTGCACGCCTCCGACGTCCGGCGCGGCGCGGCCTTCACGCTCGCCACACCGGCCCTCGGCGAGCTGGGGCTCGTCGAGGACCTCCTCGTCGACCGGGCCTTCGTCGCCGACCCCGTCGCCGGGGCGGAGGAGCTCGCCACGCTCGCCGACCTGACCGTGACCGGCCGGCACAACGTCGCGAACGCCCTGGCCGCGGCGGCGCTGGCCCGCGCGCACGGCGTGCCGGCGGACGCCGTCCGCGACGGCCTGCGCGCCTTCGTCCCCGACCCGCACCGCAACGCCCTGGTCGCCACGTTGGACGGCGTCGCCTACGTCGACGACTCGAAGGCCACGAACCCGCACGCGGCCGCGGCCTCGCTGTCGGCGTACCCCAGCATCGTGTGGGTCGCGGGAGGGCTCGCCAAGGGCGCCGAGTACGACGACCTCGTGGCCGGCGCCGCCCGCCGCCTGCGCGGCGTCGTCCTGATCGGGCGGGACCGGGCGCGGATCGCCGACGCGCTCGCCCGACACGCGCCGCAGGTGCCGGTCGTGGAGGTCCCGCAGACGGACACTGGCGCCATGCCCGCGACCGTCGCGCACGCCCGCGCCCTGGCCCGACCGGGCGACACCGTCCTGCTCGCGCCCGCCGCCGCCTCGATGGACATGTTCCGCGACTACACGGCGCGCGGCCAGGCCTTCGCCGCCGCCGTTGCGGCCCTGACCGCCCGCGACCCGGAGGGTCCGGCGTGACGGCGGCGGCGCCCCCCGCGCGGGCGCGGTCGACCCGGATCGCCCCGGCCCCGCCGGCGCCGGCCGTCCCGCTGCTGCAGCGGCCCCTGACGTCGTACTACCTGCTGCTCGGCTCGACCGGGCTCCTCGTCGCGCTCGGCCTGGTCATGGTGTTCTCCGCGTCCAGCGTGATCAGCTACGCCTCGAGCGGCTCCTCGTTCACGTTCTTCGTCAAGCAGGGCATCTGGGTGGTGCTCGGCGTGCCGTGCATGTGGGTCGCGATGCGCCTGCCGGTCTCCTTCTACCGCCGGATCGCCTACCCGGCGCTCGCGCTGTCGGTGGCCGGGCTGCTGCTCGTGCTCGCGGTCGGCACAACGGTCAGCGGCGCCACCAGCTGGATCCGCGTCGGTCCCCTGTCGTTCCAGCCGAGCGAGCCCGTGAAGCTCGCGCTGGCGCTGTGGGGCGCGGACGTCCTCGTGCGCAAGCGGGCGCTGCTGGGGGAGTGGAAGCACCTGCTGGTGCCGCTGCTGCCCGGCGCCGGGCTGCTCGCCTTCCTGATCATGATGCAGCCCGACCTGGGGACGACGATCACGTTGAGCCTGGTGCTGCTCGGGCTCCTGTGGTTCGTCGGGGCGCCGGTGCGGATCTTCGTGGCGATGGGCGGGCTGGGCGTCGCCGCCGTCGCCGCGCTGACCGTCGCCGAGCCCTACCGGATGGCGCGGATCACCGGCTTCCTCGACCCGTTCGCGGACCCGCTCGACTCCGGCTACCAGACCGTGCAGGCGATCTACGCGATCAGCTCCGGCGGCCTGACCGGCGTCGGCCTCGGCGCGAGCCGGGAGAAGTGGAGCTACCTGCCGAACCCGCACACCGACTTCGTCTACGCGATCATCGGTGAGGAGCTCGGGCTGCTGGGTGCCCTGCTCGTGCTCGTGCTGTTCGCCGGGCTGACCGTGGCCGGCGTGCGGATCGCGAGCCGGGCCACCGACCCGTTCGCCCGGCTGGTGGCCGGCGCGGTCACCGTCTGGATCGTCGGGCAGGCGATCCTCAACATGTGCACGGTCATCGGCCTGCTGCCGATCACCGGGGTGCCGCTGCCGCTGGTCAGCTTCGGCGGCACGGCCTTGCTCGTCGCGCTGGTCGCCCTCGGCGTGCTCGCGTCCTTCGCCCGCACGGAGCCCGGCGCCGCCGAGGCGCTCGCGCAGCGCCCACCGGGGCCTGTGAGC
>JALYNB010000330.1 GCA_030773395.1 Actinomycetota bacterium | reverse complement strand
CGCTCGTCGCCGCGATGGGCGCCGAGGGCGAGCTCCCGAGCGCCGCGGCGGGCTCGGCCGTGCGCGGTGACGCCCTGCGGCTGCCGTTCCCCGACGCGACCTTCGACCGGGTCGTCGCCGCGGAGGTGCTCGAGCACCTCCCCGACGACGCGGGTGCGCTCACCGAGCTGGTGCGCGTGCTGCGCCCGGGCGGGCGGCTCGCCGTCACCGTGCCGCGGTGGTGGCCCGAGCAGGTCTGCTGGGCGCTGTCCGACGCCTACCACCGGGTCGAGGGCGGGCACGTGCGCATCTACCGAGGCAGCGAGCTGCGCCGGAAGGCTCGGCTCGCGGGGCTGCGCCCGGTGGGCTCGCACTACGCCCACGCGCTGCACTCGCCGTACTGGTGGCTGAAGTGCGCGGTCGGGGTGGACCGCGACGACGTGCCGCTCGTGCGCGTCTACCACCGCCTGCTCGTCTGGGACATCACGCGGCGGCCGTGGCTCACCCGGACGGCGGAGCGGCTCCTCGATCCGGTGCTCGGCAAGAGCCTGGTGCTCTACTTCGAGAAGCCGGCCGGTGCCTGAGCGGCGCGTGCCGTCGGTCGAGGGGGTGCTGACCGCCGCGGAGGTCCGCCGTACGGCGGAGTCGATCGCGGCGACACAGCAGGGCGACGGGGCGCTGCCCTGGCCCGACGGCCACGTCGAGGCCTGGGACCACGTCGAGTCGGCGATGGCGCTCCGCGTCGCCGGCCTCGACGCTGAGGCCGACCTCGCCTGGTCCTGGCTCGCCGGCGCGCAGCGCGCGGACGGCACCTGGCCCATGGCCACCGTCGCGGGCGCCGTGACCGACGCCGGGGCTGACACCAACCAGACGGCGTACGTCGCCATGGGCCTCTGGCACACCTGGCTCGTGACCGGGACCCGGCGGGCCGTCGACCCGTGGTGGCCGACCGTACGGGCGGCGCTGGACGCCGTCCTCGACCTGCAGGCGCCGACCGGCGAGCTGTGGTGGGCGAGGGGCGCCGGCGGTGGGGTGGACCGCATCGCGCTGCTCGCGGCGAGCGCCTCGAGCGAGCGGAGCCTGCGCTGCGGGGTCGCGCTCGCCGAGCTCGTCGGCGACCCGCAGCCCGAGTGGGAGCTCGCCGCCGCACGGCTCGGGCACGCCGTCGCCGCGCACGAGGAACGGTTCGCCGACCGGTCGCGCTTCTCGATGGACTGGTACTACCCGGTGCTCGCTGGCGCCGTCCGGGGCACTGCCGGTCGGGACCGGCTGCGCGCCCGCTGGGCGGACTTCGTCGTGCCCGCGCTCGGCGTCCGCTGCGTCGCGGACCGACCGTGGGTGACGGGCGCGGAGACCTGTGAGCTCGTCCTCGCGCTGGACGCGCTCGGCGAGGGCCGGGCGGCGCGGGCCCTGTACGCCGCGGTGCAGCACCTGCGCCACGACGACGGCTCCTACTGGACCGGCTGGGTGTGGCCGGACGCCGCCCACTTCCCCGCCGAGCGGTCGAGCTGGACGGCCGCGGCCGTCGTGCTGGCCGCCGCGGCGCTCGACCGCGACTGCGCAGCGGGGGGGCTGTTCCGCGGGCAGCTCGGCGGGCCGGTCCTGGAACGGTGTGGCGCGGGCTGCGCCGCCCGCGCCCTGCCCACGTAACGGACCCCCGGGAACGGCCGCACCCCGGCTCCCACGAGGGAAGCCGGGGCGGCGGGACCGATCGGTCAGGCGATCGAGCGGATGGTCGCCACGGGCGCCACCTGCTGAGCCGGCTTGTCGGTCGTGGTGATGACCGAGCGAAGGAAGATCCCCGCCGGCAGCTTGACCAGGCTGGACACGAGCGTCGTCGCGTAGCGCACCTGCGCACGCGGGTCGATCAGGAGCCGCGGGCTCACGCCCACAGCTGCCGCCCGGACGTTCGCGACGAGCTCGGCCGGGGTGGCCAGCTCGTCCCACGGGTTGCCCGCCTTGCCCTGGGGGCCGGCGAGGCCACGCGGGCCCTGCTGACCGACCGGGCCCTGGGCACCCTGCGGGCCCTGCACGCCGTCGGGACCGCGGAAGCCCTGCTCGCCGCGGGGACCCTGGAGCCCCTGCACGCCGATCGGCCCAATCGGGCCCTGCTCACCCTGCTCGCCACGGGCGCCGCGCTCACCGCGCAGACCCTGCTCGCCGCGGGCACCCTGCTCGCCCTGCAGACCGGGCAGGCCCTGCTGGCCCTGCTCACCCTGCTCGCCGGGGAGGCCGCGCTCGCCGCGCAGGCCCTGCTCGCCCTGCTCACCCCGGAAGCCGGGAACGCCCTGCGGGCCCTGCTCGCCCTGGATGCCCTGCTCGCCACGGAGGCCCTGGAAGCCCTGCTCACCCTGGGCACCCTGCGGGCCGCGGGGACCGATCTCGCCGGGGAGACCCTGCTCGCCCTGCAGACCCTGGAAGCCCTGCAGACCCTGCTCGCCACGGGGACCCTGCTCGCCGCGCGCGCCCTCCGGGCCCTGGATGCCCTGCTCGCCGCGGGCACCCTGCTCGCCCTGGAGGCCCTGCTCGCCGACCTCGCCCTGCAGGCCCTGCTCGCCCTGCTCGCCCTGCAGACCGCGGAAGCCCTGCTCACCACGGGCACCCTGCTCGCCCTGCAGACCCTGCTCACCACGGGCACCCTGCTCGCCCTGCAGACCCTGCTCACCGCGGGCACCCTGCTCGCCCTGCAGACCCTGCTCACCGCGGGCACCCTGCTCACCGCGGGCACCCTGCTCGCCGGCCTGGCCCTGAGGACCCTGCTCGCCGACCTCACCCTGGAGGCCCTGCTCGCCGCGGGCACCCTGCTCGCCCTGCGGACCCTTGTCGCCCTGCGGGCCCTTCTCGCCCACGGGACCCTTGTCGCCGGCGGGACCCTGAGGGCCGCGGGGGCCCTTGTCGCCGGCGGGACCCTCGGGGCCGCGGGGGCCCTTGTCGCCGGCCGCGCCCGCACGCCCCGCACGCGTCGTGGTGGTCTCGTCGTTCTTCGCGTTGTCGTCGGTCTTGGTGGTCGACTGAGCCATCAGTCTTCCTCTCGTCGCGTCGTCCGCCTCCACCGTGAGGGGGAGGCGGTGCCCCAGCGGTGAGTGTTCTGCCCGCAAGCAGCGTGCTTGCTCCTGTCATGCACTGTGATGCGCCTCTCGTCACGGAAGAAGACGAATCAGCCACGCACCGTCAACAGGTCACGATGCGGGGTGGGCAGCGCCAACACCTGGGGTGCCTAGTCACGGACGTGGCCGGCGCCACGGTGGACAGGCCGGGCACCCGCCCGGCAGTCCCGCGGCCGCTCGGGCCGCGCACGCTCCAGGAGGCGGTCCCCGTGCGACTCGTCGTCCCGCCTCGTCCTCGCCCTCGTCCCGTTGCTCCTCCCGCGGCCCTCAGCGCGCAGACCTCCGCGGCCTGCCCGACCGGGAGGACCGGCCGTACTGCGGGCAGCGTTGGGGTCCCTGCCGGAAGCTTCCGGCGGCAGCTCGACCGCGGAGGTCGCGGACGTCCGCGCCCGCCGGCACGCGTGCTTCGACCGGCTCGTGCTCGAGGTCGACGAGGCCCTCGCGCACTGGAGCGTTCGGTACGTCAACCGCGTGCTGCGTCCGGGCGCGGCCGCCCTTCCGGGTGCTCGCTCTGACCGGGCCGGGACAGCGGTTGCGGCTCCTGGTCGACGTCGCTCGTTGGTGGTGAGTCGCCGGCAATTCGGGAGCTGAGCGAACACAGCGGCAACCAGCGGTCCGCACGCAACGAACGACGCTCAGGAGGAGGGATCCCGATGACTCGACAGCAGCACCGCGCCCCCCGCGAGGCCCCCCGACGCCCCGACCTGCCCCAGGCGCTGCCCGCGGACTGGCTGATCCTCACTGACACCGACCGGGCGCTCGCCGCCGTCGGGGCTGCGGTGGAGCGCACCTGCCGCTGGCAGGGGAACGCGGACTGATCCCGGGGGCGCCGCCGGTCAGCGCAGCGACCCCGGCTCCCCGGACACCCGCTCCAGCACCCGCAGCGACCCGGTCACTGACCGCTGCGCGAACTCCCCGGACGCGGTCGCCCGCTGCACGACGTGCCACGGCGCCTGCCCGCCGTCCGCCGGATCCGGGAAGACGTCGTGCACGACGAGCAGCCCTCCCGGCTGCAGCCAGCGCGCGAAGGCGCCGTAGTCGTGCTGCGCCACAGGCTCCGTGTGGTTGCCGTCGAGGAACAGGAACGCGACCGGTGTGCGCCACCAGCGCGCGACCTGACCCGTCGAGCCGACGACCGGCGTGACCACCTCCTCGAGCCCCGCGGCCTCGAGCGCGTGGCGGAGGGGGGGGAGCGTCTCCAACCGACCCGTCTCGGGGTCGACGAGCGCAGGCTCGTGCCACTCCCAGCCGGGCTGGTTCTCCTCGGAGCCGTGGTGGTGGTCCACCGTCACGACCTGTCGGCCGCTGCGCCGCGCCGCATCCCCGAGCAGCAGCGTCGACTTGCCGCAGTACGAGCCGACCTCCAGCAGCAGGCCGTCCGGGGCCTCGCACGCCGCGGCGTGCAACGCGAGCCCCTCCTGCTCGGGCATGAAGCCGCGGGTCGCCCGGAAGAGGGCGAGGAGTCCGTCGTCCGGTGGGGTCCGCACGAGGTGCTCCTACGGCAAAAGTCGCCCGGGGGCAAGTCGTCCCGTAGCGGGCGCGGATGCTGCTGTCCGGTCGCCTCCCCGCGTGGGGAACGCGCCCGCAGCCGGGAGCGCCCTACTCTGCGGGCTGGTCCCCTGACCCCGCCCTCCGAGGAGCCGCCGGTGCCGCCCCCGCTGCCCGCCGCCCACCCGGCACGCTCGGGCGGGCCGCTGGACTGGTCGGCCCTGCGGCGCGTCCTCGCCGTCCGGCTCGACAACCTCGGCGACGTCGTGCTCGCCACCCCCGCGTTGCGTGCCCTGCGCCGGGCCCTCCCCGACGGGGCCCGCCTCGACCTGCTGGCCAGTCCCGCCGGCGCGTCCCTCGCGCCGCTGCTACGCGCCCCGGAGGCGGGGGCCGTCGACGACGTGCACGTCCTGCGCGCGGTGTGGCAGGACGCGTCCGGGGCCATGCCGCAGGACCCGGCGCGCGAGGCCGCGCTCGTCGAGCGGCTGCGCGCGGCGGAGTACGACGCGGTCGTCGTCCTCACCTCGTTCTCGCAGTCGCCGTGGCCCCCGGCCCACGTCGCCTACCTCGCGGGCGTACCCGTGCGCGTGGGGCAGTCGCGGGAGTTCGGCGGCTCGCTGCTCTCGCACTGGGTCACGCCGCCCGACGACGCGGTCCACCAGGTCGACCGGGCGCTGCACCTGCTCGACGCGGTCGGCGTGCCGTCGGCCGGCCCCGACCTCGCGCTGGGCGTCCCCGAGGCGGCCCGCGAGAACGCCACGGCCGCGCTGCGTGGAGCCGGCCTCGCGCCCGGTCTGCCGTACGCCCTGCTCGCCCCCGGGGCCTCCTGCCCGTCCCGGCGCTACCCGCCCGAGCGGTTCGCCGCGGTCGCCGCCGCGCTCGCCCGCGACGGGCTGCCCGTCGCCGTGGTGGGCAGCGAGAAGGAGGCCCCGCTCGTGGCCGCGGTCGTCGAGGGGGCCGGCCGGGCGGGCATCGTGGGCCTGGCCGGCGCGGTCGACGTACCGGGTCTCGCGGCCCTCGTCGACGGCGCGACGGTCGCCGTCACGAACAACAGCGGCGGCATGCACCTCGCCGACGCGGTGCGCACGCCGCTCGTCGCGCTGTTCGCCGGCACCGAGCTGGAGCAGCAGTACGCCCCACGGGGCACGCGCGCGACGCTCCTGCGGGTGCCGACGGCGTGCTCGCCGTGCCGCGCGTTCGACTGCCCGTATACGCTGGAGTGCCTCGACATACCGCCGCGGTCGGTCGTCGACGCGGCGCTGTCGCTGGCCGCCGCACCGACCGCGGGGGTCGCCGCGTGACGCTCGACGTGCTCACCTGGCACGTCCACGGCTCTTACCTCTACTACCTCGCGCACGCGCCGCACCGCTTCCTGCTACCCGTCCGCGAGGGGCGCCCGGAGGGGTACGGCGGTCGCGGCGGGAACTTCGCGTGGCCCGACAACGTGGTCGAGGTGCCGGCGGACGAGGTGCGCGACGTCCCCGTCGACGTGGTGCTCACGCAGTCGGTGCGCAACTGGGAGGTGGACTCGCCCGACCTGCTGTCGGAGGCGCAGCGCCGCGACACCCCGCGCGTGCACCTCGAGCACGACCCGCCGAAGGCGTGGCCGAACGAGGCGCTGCACCCCGTGCAGGACCCCGGGACGCTGCTCGTGCACGTGACGCCGTTCAACGAGCTGATGTGGGACAACGGCGTGACGCCGACCGCGGTCGTGCAGCACGGCGTGGTCGTGCCCGACGACGCGACGTGGACCGGGGAGCTCGGCCGCGCGGTCAGCGTCGTGAACAACCTGGGCCGCCGGGGGCGGCGGCTCGGTCCCGACGTCTTCACACGGCTGGCCGCCGGCTCGCCGGTCGACCTCGCGGGCATGAACGCGCAGGAGTTCGACGGGGTCGCCGCGACCGTGCTCGGCGACGTGCCGCTCGCCGACCTGCACCGGCGGCTCGGCGCCTACCGGTGCTTCGTGAACCCCATCCGCTACACGTCGCTCGGCCTCGCGGTCTGCGAGGCGATGGCCCTCGGGCTCCCGGTGGTCGGGCTCGCGACGACGGAGATGGCGGCCGCCGTGCGCAACGGCGTGGACGGGTACGTCGACACCGACGTCGAGGTCCTCGCGGCCTACCTGCGACGCCTGCTGGCCGACCGCGACGAGGCGGCCGCGCTGTCCGCCGGGGCCCGCGAGCGGGCGCGCGAGCGGTTCGGCATCGAGCGGTTCGCCCGCGACTGGGACGCCGTGCTGCTGCGGGCCGCCGGCAGCACCGCCCCCGCGCCGACCGCCTCCGGCCACCAGGAGGAGGTCGCGTGGAGAGCCTGAGCACGCTCGTCGGGCGCTTCCCCGGCCTCGAGGTGCTCGTCCTCGGCGACGCGTTCCTCGACGGCTGGGTCTCCGGCCCGTCGCCACGGCTGGCCCGCGAGGCCCCCGTACCGGTGGTTGCTGTGGAGTCCACGGTGTTCGCGCCCGGCGCGGCCGCGAACACCGCCGCCAACGTGGCGGCGCTCGGCGCGCGGGTGCGCTTCCTCTCCGTCGTGGGGGACGACCCGGACGGGCGGACCCTCCGCGCCGAGCTGCGCCGCCGGGGCGTGGGCGACGCCGACCTGCTGCGCGCGTCCGGCCGGCGGACCGTCGCGAAGCGCCGGGTGCTCGCCGGCGACCAGATGCTCACCCGCATCGACGAGGGCGACACCGGCCCGCTGCCGCCGGACGTGCTGACCCGCCTGCTGCGCCGCCTCGACGCGGCGCTGCCGACCGTCGACGTCGTCGTCGTCGGCGACTACGAGGCGGGGGTCTGCGCGCCGGAGGTGCTCGACCGGTTCGCGGCCGAGCAGGCCCGCTCCCCCCGCCTGCTCGTCGTGGACGCCCGCAGCCCACGGCGCTGGGCGAGGGTGCACCCCGTCGCGCTCAAGCCGAACGCCGCGGAGACCTGCACGCTGCTCGGCCCCGCTGCGGCGGCGCGCCTCGCGGACGCGCGGGGTGCAGACGCCCGCGTCGAGGCCGTCGAGTACGCGGCCGGGGAGCTGCTCGGAGCCAGCGGCGCGCAGGTCGTCGCTGTGACACTCGACGTCGACGGCGGCGTCGTGCTGGAGCGCGACCGGCCCGCCCACCGGCTCTGGACCCGTCCCGCGCCCTCCACCCGGTCCAACGGCGCGGGCGACTCCTTCACCG
>JALYNB010000329.1 GCA_030773395.1 Actinomycetota bacterium | reverse complement strand
CTCCCGGACACTCCCCGGCCCGCATCGCCCACGCGGTGCGGGCCGTCGTGGTCCGTCGGCGAGACGCGTCGCGGCGGCCCCGAGCCTGTCGCCAGCGGCTGCTGAGCGCCACAGGCGTCCGGCCGGTGACTTGCGGTGCCCACGGGAGGCGGCCCATGCTGCCCGCCTGCCGCACCGGCACCCGCCGGTCGCGGCGCCGCGCGCTGCCGGAGGTCTGCCCAGTGAAGGACCTGCTCTACCTCGCCGTCGAGAGCACGCCACCGGTCGGCATCGGCGAGGACGACGTCGTCCTCGTCACGGGGATCGTGGCCACGGCCGTCCTCGCGCTCACCGTCGCCGCCTTCCTCGTGCGCGAGGTCCTCGCCGCCGGCCAGGGCACTCCGCGGATGCGGGAGATCTCGCGGGCGGTCCAGGAGGGCGCGTCGGCGTACCTCTCCCGACAGTTCAAGACGCTGGTGCCCTTCGTCGTCCTGGTGTTCCTCCTGCTCCTGCTGCTGCCGGCGGATGACGGCAGCGTGCGGATCGGGCGGTCCCTGTTCTTCGTCATCGGCGCCGTCTTCAGCGCACTCGTCGGCTTCGTGGGCATGACGCTCGCGACTCGCGCGAACGTGCGCGTGGCGGCGGCGGCGCAGGAGTCCGGCGCGAACCGCGCGCTGCGGATCGCCTTCCGCGCGGGCGGGGTCTGCGGCATGTTCACGATCGGCCTGGGCCTGCTCGGCGCCGCGGTCGTGCTGCTCGCGTACGACGAGAACGCGCCGGACGTGCTCGAGGGCTTCGGCCTCGGCGGCGCGCTGCTGGCGATGTTCATGCGGGTCGGCGGCGGCATCTTCACGAAGGCCGCCGACGTCGGCGCCGACCTGGTCGGCAAGGTCGAGCAGGGCATCCCGGAGGACGACCCCCGCAACGCCGCCACTATCGCCGACAACGTGGGCGACAACGTGGGTGACTGCGCCGGCATGGCAGCGGACCTGTTCGAGAGCTACGCCGTCACGCTCGTCGCGGCGCTCATCCTCGGCCAGGTCGCGTTCGGCGCGCAGGGCCTCGTGTTCCCGCTGATCGTCTGCGCGATCGGCGTCCTCACCGCGGTCATCGGTGTCTTCGGCGTCTCGCCCCGCCCGACCGACCGCAGCGGCATGAGCGCGATCAACCGCGGCTTCTTCCTGTCTGCGATCGCCGCCGCCGTGCTGGTGGCCGTCGCCGCCTTCGCCTACCTGCCGGCGTCGTTCGACGACCTGCCGGACGCCGCGGGCGACGCGACCGGCAACCCGCGACTGATCGCCGTGGCCGCCGTGCTCATCGGCCTGGTGCTCGCCAGCGCGATCCAGCTGCTGACCGGCTACTTCACCGAGACCACGCGCAAGCCGGTGCAGGACATCGGCTACGCGTCCCGCACCGGCCCGGCGACCGTGATCCTCGCGGGCATCTCGGTCGGGCTCGAGTCGGCCGTCTACTCGGCGCTGCTCATCGCCGGGGCCGTCTACGGGGCGTTCCTGCTCGGCGGCGGCTCGGTCGTCGTGGCGCTGTTCGCCGTCGCGCTCGCCGGCACCGGACTGCTGACCACCGTCGGCGTGATCGTCTCGATGGACACCTACGGCCCGATCAGCGACAACGCGCAGGGTGTGGCCGAGATGGCGGGCGACGTCGACGAGGCTGGCGCGCGCGTGTTGACCGATCTCGACGCGGTCGGCAACACGACCAAGGCGATCACCAAGGGCATCGCGATCGCCACCGCGGTGCTGGCCGCCACGGCCCTGTTCGGCTCGTTCCGCACCACCGTCGAGGACGCCCTCGCCGACGCCGGCGTCGACAACGCGTTCAGCCTGTCGATCGACAGCCCGAACGTGCTCGTCGGGCTGATCATCGGCGCGGCCGTCGTGTTCTTCTTCTCCGGGCTGGCCATCAACGCGGTCGCGCGCGCCGCGGGCCGGGTGGTGTTCGAGGTGCGGGAGCAGTTCCGGACGCGTCCGGGGATCATGGACTACACGGAGAAGCCGGACTACGGCCGCGTCGTCGACATCTGCACCAAGGACTCGCTGCAGGAGCTCATCACCCCGGGCCTGCTCGCGGTCCTGTCGCCGGTGATTGTCGGCTTCGCGTTCGGCTACGCGCCGCTCGGTGCGTTCCTCGGCGGCGCGATCGCGGCGGGCGTCCTGATGGCGGTGTTCCTGTCGAACTCCGGCGGCGCCTGGGACAACGCGAAGAAGCTCGTCGAGGAGGGCGTGCACGGCGGCAAGGGCTCGGCCGCGCACGAGGCCACGATCATCGGCGACACGGTCGGCGACCCGTTCAAGGACACCGCCGGCCCCTCGATCAACCCACTGATCAAGGTGATGAACCTCGTCGCGCTGCTCATCGCGCCGAGTGTCGTCGCGCTGGCCTTCGGCGACTCCTCCGACGACCCGCTGCGGGTGGCGATCGCCATGATCGCTCTGGCGCTGCTCACGATCGCCGTCGTCTACTCCAAGCGCCGGGGCATCGCCGGGGCCACGGAGCTGGTGGCCGAGCTCGAGCAGCCCGGCCCGCCGCCCCGTCCGCGGGAGAGCAGCGACGGGGCCGGGGAGCCCGACGTCGAGCGGACGGGCGTCGGCCGGCCATAGCCGTCGGCAGCCGGCCGCGGCCGCACCGCCTCTACGCTCGCGCGGTGCCTCCCCCCGACCCCGACCTCGACGCCCTCGACCCCGACCGGCTCCGCGAGGCGCTGGCCGCCGCCGGCTACACGGTCGACGGCGTCGAGGACCTGCTCGGCCCGCGGGCCTTCCTGGCCCTGGCGCGCGGGCAGGTCGTGCCGGCGCTGCGGGTCGCCCGGGGTGGCAGTCCGCTGGAGACCCTCGTGCGGCTGTTCCTGCTCCGCACGGCGGAGCCCGCGGCCGCGGTCGAGCGGGCGCTGGCCCCGCACGGGCTCGGGCCTGCCCTGCAGGCCGGGCTTGTGGAGCGCGACGGTGACCTCGTGCGGGCCGCGCTCGACGTCCGCCCGTACGG
>JALYNB010000328.1 GCA_030773395.1 Actinomycetota bacterium | reverse complement strand
ACGGAGCCCTGCCAGACGAGGTCTGGCGGGGCTCCGTCGTCCTCGGGGCGGGGTCAGTCCAGACGGCGACCGAGCTCCGGCCGCTGCGGGCCGACCGGCGTCCGACGAGCAGGTGGTCGACGCTGAGCCGGCCGGCGCCGACGGCGGCGAGGGTCAGAGAGATCGCGCCGAGGGCGCCGACGAAATTCCAGCTGCTGTCCGTGACGAAGACGCCGTTGCCGGGGTGCACGAACAGGTAGGCGCCGAGCATGTCGAGCGCGAGGAGGGCGCCGGCCACGGGCACGGCAGGCGGAGGACGAGCGCGGCACGCCGACCAGCTCGATCAGGGTTGCGGCCCGGGCGGACAGTCACGTCGGTGCCTGACGGCCGCCGACACCCCCCGCGGGTTGTGCGGAACGCGCGCGGCGCGGCCCCCAATGCTTTAGAAGGAGGGGTTGTCGGCGGAGGGAGGGTGAGTGGCACTGGACCGTCGCGGGTTCCTGCGGCTGGCCGGCGCGGTCGCGGGAGGCGCCGCGCTGTCCGGGTGCGGGTTGCGCTCCGGCAGCGGCGACCCGGGTGCGGACGACGCGGACGGGCTCACCTTCACCCTGTGGGGCGGCCCGGTCGAGCTGAGCGCCTTCCAGACCCTCGCCCGCGACTTCGAGGCGGCCGAGGACGTGCCGGTCCGGCTGCAGCCGGTGCCGTTCGACCAGGTGCAGGCGAGCGTCGACGCCGGGCTGCAGAGCGGGCAGCCCCCGGACCTCTTCCGCGTCACCTACGCCGACCTCGGCGTCTACTCGAGCCGGGGAGCGCTCCTCGACCTCGCGCCGCACCTCCCCCCGGGCTACGCCGACGAGTTCCGGCCCAGCTTCTGGAGTGCGGTGTCCCGCGAGCAGCAGGCGTTCGGGGTCCCGCACCACACGGACACCTCGATGCTGCTGGTCAACAGCGAGGCCGCGGCCGAGGCGGGACTCGGGCCCCTGCCCACGACGCCCGATGACGCGTGGACGTGGGAGGAGTTCGACGCCGCGCTGGTGCGCCTGCAGGCGGTCGCGGCGCCGCGGCAGTTCGCCACGGGGGTCAACGGCAGTTGGCGGGGGCCTACCGGTGGCTGAACTGGGTCGGGCAGGCGGGGGGCCGGCTCCTCACCGAGGGGCTCGACGCGCCGGCGATCGACAGCCCGGCCGGGCTGGAGGCGCTGCGCTTCACCCAGTCGCTGTTCGCCCGCGGCCTCGTGCCGCGGAGCACGTCGACAAGGGGCGACTACGTCGGCGACCTCTTCGGCGCCGGCACCCTCGCGACGGCCTTCGCCGGCGACTTCCTCCTGCCCGAGTTCGCCAACGTGGGGTTCGAGTACGGCGCCACGTTCCTCCCGGTGCGGCAGCAGGCCACGGCCGAGCTGGGGGGCAGCGCCGTGGTCGTCACCGCCGACTCCCCCCGGGCCGAGCAGGCGGCCCGGTTCCTGCAGTTCCTCGCGTCGGAGGAGCGGATGGCGTGGTTCTGCGAGGAGACCACGCTGCTGCCTACCCGTGCCGGGCTGTCGGCCGCCGACCTCACGTACGCCGTCCGCCCGGACCTCATGGGGCTCTTCGTCGCGCAGTCCGACGCCATCACGGAGGAGATCGCTCGACAGACGACCGTGCCGGCGTTCAACGAGATCAACGCGGCCCTCGTGGATCGACTGGACCGGGCTTTCGTCGGCCAGGAGGACGCCGCCGCCGTCCTCGCCGCGCTGTCGGCGGACGTCGAGCGCATCCTGCGGGCGTAATCCCGCGCCCGCTGGCCCCTGCCGATCCGGCGTCACCGGATCCAGGAGGGGAACCACATCCGCTCGCGCCACTCGCTCAGCGGGATCGTCTCCGCCGTGAGCACCGGCAGCAGGTACGCCGTGTCCGCGGCCACGAGGAGCACGTAGGCGCCCACGACCGTCGCCGCGACGACCCGGCGCCGCCTGGACGCCGTCGCCGGGCCCAGCGCCACCCCCGCGAGCAGCACCAGCCCGAGTACGAGGAAGGGCAGCGCCGGGAGGGCGTAGAAGAGGAACATCGTCCGGTCGGGCAGCGCGAACCACGGCACCAGCAGCGCGGCCGTCATTGCCAGCACGGCGGCGGCCCGCCAGTCGCGGCGGGCGAGCCAGAGGCCGAGCACTCCGACGAGGGCCAGCGACCCCACCCACCAGAGTGCGGGCGTCCCCACCGCCAGCACCTCGCGCACGCAGCCCTCGACGGCGGAGCAGCCCGGCCGCCCCGCGTCCACACCCTCGTACGCGTAGACCACCGGGTGGCTGAGCGGCAGCCACTGCGCCGGCTGGGAGGCGTAGAGGTGCGGCGTGGACAGGCCGGTGTGAAACTCCAGCGCCGCCCGGTGGTAGGCGCCGAGCGCGGCCAGGGCCTCCGCTGATGAGCCCAGCAGGCGCGGTAGGGCGTCGTACCGGCCGGCCGCGGCCTGCCGTCCCCAACCCTCGCTGCTGGCGAACCAGCCGGCCCACGACGCGACGTACACGATGACGGGAAGCAGCCCGAGCGCGGCGACCGCCCCCGGCAGGTCGCGGCGCAGGGTCGTGCGCAGCGGGCGCGGGCCGCAGGCCCGCCGTGCGCCCAGGTCC
>JALYNB010000327.1 GCA_030773395.1 Actinomycetota bacterium | reverse complement strand
CGGCGGCGCTGACCGCCCGCGGGCCGGGGCGCGCGGGAAGCGCCGTGCTCGACGTCCGCGACGCGCAAGCCGTCGCCGACCTGGTGCGCGAGACCGCGCGGGCGCACGGCCGCCTCGAGCTGATGGTGAACAACGCCGGGGTCGCGGTGGGCGGGGAACCGGAGGAGCTGCTCCTCGACCACTGGGACCGCATCCTGGACGTCAACGTCCGGGGGGTCGTGCACGGCTGCCACGCCGCCTACCCGCTGATGAAGGAGCAGGGCGGCGGCCACATCGTGAACACCGCGAGCGTCGCGGGGCTCCTCCCCTGCGTCGCGGGGCTCCTCCCCTGCCCGGGGCCGATGGCGCCGTACTCGATGACGAAGTTCGCCGTCGTCGGGCTGAGCCTGGCGCTGCGGGCCGCGGGAGCCGACCACGGCGTGAAGGTCAGCGCGCTCTGCCCGGGGTGGACGGACACGCACCTGCTCGACAGCCAGGGGGCACCCGACCTGCCCGTCCCGCCGTCGGCGGCAGGGAGCACGGTCCGGGCCCGGCTGGCCGAGAGCCGGGTCCCGCTCTACCCGGTCGAGCGGCTCGCGGCCGACGCCCTGCGCGGCATCGAGGCAAACCGCGCGCTGATCATCGCGCCCCGGTCGGCCCGGCTGATGGCGGCCGCGGCCCGCCTCGCGCCGGCACTCGCGCGGTACCAGACCCTCGCGGTGACCCGGAAGGTGCGTCGGCGCAGTGTTGCCGGGGTGCTGCCGTCGGCGGGCAGCACGCGCTGACGTCGTGCGCGGCGCTCTCGAGGACGGGTGACCGGCCTCAGCCGCCGCAGCGCTCCCGCGCCGCCCGACGCGGCGGGCTCTCTCGGAGCCGCTCCGGCACGGCGAGCAGGGCCCGGCGGAACGCCCGGCCCGCCAGGCTCGCGGCGACGTCCGTGGTCGTCAGCCCGGGCATGCGGTAGAGCCGGCGCGCCCAGGGCGGCAGCATCGCGGTCGAGACGGCGATGAGCGAGGCCCACGCCGGCCGCGCCGGCGTTCCCCACTCCACCCACGCCGGCATGGGCGGGGTGAAGGCCCAGAACGCGTTGCGCCGGGCGACCTCCGAGACCCGCAGCTGCGGGCGCACCCGGTCGTAGTACCGCTCGATCTCGGCGGTCGTCGCCGGCGCCGTCGCCGGGTCGATCCCCACCAGGGCCGCCGCGCGGCGCGACTCGGAGACGTAGGTGTCGGCCTCGGCGTCGGTGAGCCGGCCGCCGCACCGCCGGTAGGTCGACAGGAAGGAGTCGACCTCCGTGACGTGCACCCACAGGAGCAGGTCGGGGTCGTCCACGCGGTAGGGCAGGCCGCTCTCCGGCTCGACGCCCTCGGGCAGGCTGGCGTGCAGGCGGCGCAAGGTCCGGCCCGCCCGCTCGACCTCGTCGGTGGTGCCGTAGCTGACGGTGGCGACCCAGTCGCCGGTGCGCTGCAACCGGCCCCACGGGTCGTCCCGGAACCCCGAGTTGTCGTCGAACCCGGCCATGACCAGCGGGTGGGTGGCCTGCAGCAGCAGGGCGCGGAACCCGCCGAGCACCATCGAGGGGTCGCCGTGGACCCGCCACGTGACCGAGCCCGGGCCGAACAGGCCGGGGTCGCCGGTGGCGGGACGCTCCGGAAGGGCGGTCGCCGTCGTCACCCGCCGAGCGTCACACGCGCGAGGCACCCCCGCACGGCGAGGGGCCGCTCGCGCGCCGGGACGGCGAGGGGCCGCTCGCGCCCACCCGGAGGGGCAGCGTCACCGACCTGTCCAGGTGTTCGCCTCCTTCGCGCTGAACGCGCGCACGGCCCGGGCGAAGTCCTCGCTGCCGTAGACGCGGCGCACCAGGTCGTCACCGTCGGGCAGGCCCGCCCGGCGCAGTCGCGCGACGGCCTGCTTGGTGGCCCACATCGTCAGCGGGGCGTGCCGCAGCAGGGCCTGCACGACCTCCTCGGCGGCGGCGTCGAGGGCGTCGTCGTCCACGAGCTGGGCGACGAAGCCCGCGGAGGCCGCCTCCTCGGCCGACAGCAGACGGGCGCGGAGCAGCATGTCCAGCGTGCGCGCAGGGCCGATCTGGGCGACGAGCATGGCGTAGACGGGCATCGCGAGGCAGTTGCCGACCGTGCGGGCGATCGGGACGCCGAAGGTCGCGGAGCGTCCGGCGACGCGCAGGTCGCAGGCCGTGGCGATCGCCAGCCCGCCCCCGATGCAGTAGCCCCGGACGACGGCGACCGTCGGGACCGTGACGTCCTCGAGCCGGGTCACCACCCGGGTGATCCGGGCCTCGTAGGCGAGGCCGTCCTCGCCGCTCGTGATGCCCTCGAACTGCGTGATGTCCGTGCCGGAGACGAACGCCCTCTCCCCCGCGCCGTGCAGGACGAGCACGCGCACCGAGTCGTCGGCGTCGGCACGCTCGCAGGCCGCCTCCAGGCCGTCGTACATCGCATACGTCATGGCGTTGTGCTGGCGCGGACGGTCGAACACGAGCGTGAGGACCTGGCCCTGCTGCTCGACCCGCAGGCCCGGGACCTCGGCCGGGGCCTGGGAGGCGCCGTCCTGCCCAGTCACGTGCCGACCTCCGCGGTGGTGGCGGCTCCGCTGGCCAGCAGGTCCTCCACCTCGTCCGCGGTGTAGCCGGCACCGAGGAGGGCGTCGCGGGTGTCGGCACCGAGCAGCGGGCCGGCGCCGGCCCGGACGCCCTGCGTGCGGGAGAACCGCATGGGCGAGCCGAGCTGGCGCACCGGGCCGAGCGCCGGGTGGGGCGCGTCCCAGAAGAAGTCGCGCGCCGCGAGGTGGTCGTCGGTGAAGACCTGCCCGTAGTCGCTGATCGGCGCGCAGGGCACGCCGGCCGCGACGAGGCGGTCGACGACCTCCGCCGTCGTCAGCCGGGTGGTGACGGCCTCGATCCGCCCGACCAACTCGTCGCGGGCCTGGTGGCGGCGGAACGAGTCGGCGTAGCGCGGGTCGTCGACCAGCTCCTCCAGGCCCAGTGCCGCGCAGAGCCCCGCCCAGGTCTTCGGGGTGATGGCGCCGACCGTGACGTGGCCGTCCGCCGTCCGGACCGCCTGGTAGGGGGCCTGGTTCTGGTGGGCCGAGCCGAGCGGCCCGGGGACCTCCCCGGTCGCGAACCAGCGGCCCGCCTCCCAGACGGCCAGCGAGACCGCGGACTCGTACAGCGACACGTCGATCGTCTGGCCCTCCCCCGTGCGCTCGCGCTCCTGCAGGGCGGCCGTCACCGCGAGGGCGACGTAGAGGGCGCAGACGAGGTCGCAGATCGGGACGCCGACCTTGACCGGGTCGCCCCCGGGCGTGCCTGTGATGCTCATCAGCCCACCGCGGGCCTGAGCCATGATGTCGAGCCCGGGCTGGTCGGCCAGGGGGCCGTCCTGCCCCCAGCCCGAGGCCGAGGCGTAGACGAGCCGCGGGTTGACGGCCCGCACCTCGTCGGGGCCGAGTCCGAGCCCCCGCATGGCCCCGGGCCGCAAGTTCTCGACGAGCACGTCGGCGGTGGCGGCCAGCCGCAGGAAGGCCTCCCGTCCCGCGGGCGACTTCAGGTCGAGCGCGACGGACTCCTTGCCGCGGTTGAGCCGCACGAACGGGGAGCTGGTGCCGTCGATCAGCGGGCCGGTGGCCCGGACCGGGTCGCCCGCCCGGGGCTCGACCTTGACCACGCGGGCCCCGAGATCGGCGAGCTGCATCGTGGCGTAGGGCGCCGCGATGAACACGCCGACCTCGAGCACGGTCACCCCGGACAGGGGCGCCGCGCTCCCGCCGGTTGCGCTCGGCGTCACAGCCAGCCCGGGACCACGAAGATCAGCCACGTGAGGGGCGGGATGAGGGCGACCATGGAGAAGCCCCAGCGCATCAGCGTGCGGAAGACGTGCTCCCGCTCGTCCTCGCGCGAGTTTGCGACCACGAGCGCGCCACTGGTGGAGAAGGGGCTCGAGTCGACGATCGACGACGAGAGCGCCAGCGCGGTGATGAGCCCGATCGCGCCGATCTCGCCGGTCTGCAGGAACGGGACGGCGAGCGGGATGAGCGCGCCGAGGATGCCAGTGGTGGAGGCGAAGGCCGACACGATCGCGCCGATGTAGCAGATCAGCAGGGCGGCAAGCATGGGCAGGCCGAGCGCGGCGACGGCGTCGCCGAGGTAGGTCTCCGTCTCCAGCTCCTGCAGCAGCCCGACGTACGTGACGATCCCGCAGATCAGCAGCACGGTCGGCCAGGCGATCTGCCCCACCGCTCCCTTCGCGCCGGCGGGCGCGAGCAGCGACAGGAGCACGGCGACCGTGATGGACACCAAGCCGATGTCGAGGTCGAAGCCCAGCGCGGCCACGACGAGCAGGAGCAGGCCCGCCAGCGTGAGCGAGCGGTCCTTGTCGAGCGTGGTGACGGCGCCCTCGTGGTGGTCGTCGGCGACCGCGGTGGTCTGGACGGCCTTGGTGGACGCGCGGGCGTCTGCCCGGCCGTGCGAGTGGCCGTGGTGACCGGCCGAGCCGCCGTCGCCGGAGCCCACCACCGCGGGACCCGTCGAGCCGGTCGCCGTGCTCGCGGCGTCCGAGTCGCCCAGGTCGCCCATCGAGACCGCCTGGTGGCTGCCGAGGAGCCTCCGGCCGCCGAACAGGAAGAAGACCACGACGCTCAGCAGGACGTTGACCACGATCGACGCACCCCAGAGGAAGCCGGGGCTGCCCGGCAGCTCGCTCTCCCGGACGACGGTGTTCGTGATGACGCCGAAGACGCTGAGGGGGGAGAAGCCGCCTGCAGTCGCGCCGTTGATGATCATCAGGCCCATCAGGAGTGGGCTGATGTTGTAGCGGCGGGCGAACTGCATGCCGATCGGGGCGATGATCGCGACGGCGGCCGGCACCACGGCGCCGATCGCCGTGATCGCAGCGGTGACCGCGAACATGACCCACGGGATCGCAGCGAGCCGTCCGCCGGACGCCGACACGGCCTTGCTGACCAGCCAGTCCACCGTGCCGTTGTTCTTCGCGATCGCGAACAGGTACGTGACGCCCACCAGGACGACGAACAATTCACCAGGGAAGAAGGAGTAGATGGTGTCGGCCACCTCTTCGCCGCCAAAGATGAAGTAGCCGACGACGAAGGCCGCGACGATCGCCAGGGCGCCCATGTGCACCGGCAGCACCGTCGCTATCAAGAAGATCGCCAAGAGCACGAGGATGCTGACGAGTTGCGGGGACACAGGGCTCCTCGCTTCGGGACGGGCGGGTCGAGCGGCGACGGTCCTCCGCGCCGCGCGGGCCGCCGGTGGTGACAGCGGTCACAGGCCGCCGGGAAGTATGGGCTTCCGCCTGTGACAGGTCAAAGACCCTGCGTCCGTTTCGCCGCCGTCGTGTCAATCCCGTCGTCCGGGCCAGTTCCTGTCGTCCCCGGTGCCTAGACTCGCCCCGCCCACGGCGTCGGTGGCGGTCGGTACGGCTGCCGGGAGGACACCATGCGACAGACCACCGGCCGTCACTTCCTGCAGATCCCGGGGCCCACCAACACGCCCGACGAGGTCCTGCGCGCCATGGCCGCGCCCACGATCGACCACCGCGGGCCCGACTTCGCCGAGCTAGGGCTCCACCTGCTGGAGGCGGTCAAGCCGGTCTTCGGCACCACGCAGCCGGTGGTCATGTACCCGGCCTCGGGCACCGGGGCCTGGGAAGCGGCGCTCGTCAACACGCTCTCCCCGGGCGACCGGGTGCTCTGCTTCGAGACCGGCCACTTCTCCACGCTGTGGACCGAGATGGCCGGCAAGCTCGGCCTGCAGGTCGACCAGGTGCCCGGCGACTGGCGCCACGGCGCGAGCCCCGGAGCGGCCTGCGAGCGGTTGGCCGCCGACACCGGTCACGTGATCAAAGCCGTCATGGTGGTGCACAACGAGACCTCGACGGGCGTCACGAGCCGGGTCGCGGAGATCCGCGCGGCGATGGACGAGGTGGGCCACCCAGCCCTGCTGCTCGTCGACACGATTTCGTCCCTGGGGTCCATCGACTACCGGCACGACGAGTGGGGCGTCGACGTCACGGTCGCCGGTTCGCAGAAGGGGCTCATGCTGCCGCCGGGGCTGTCGTTCAACGCGGTCAGCCAGAAGGCCCTCGCCGCGTCGGAGAGGGCCCGGCTGGCCAGGTCGTACTGGGACTGGAGGCCGATCCTGGCCGCCAACAAGAACGGCTTCTGGCCCTACACCCCCACGACGAACCTGCTGTACGGCCTCAAGGAGGCCCTGCGCATGCTCGACGCCGAGGGCCTGCCGAACGTCTACGCGCGCCACCAGCGCCACGCCGAGGCCACCCGCGCCGCGGTGCGCGCGTGGGGGCTCGAGGTGCTCTGCGCCGACGAGCGCGAGCACTCCGGTTCGCTGACGGCCGTGCTCGTGCCCGAGGGCCACGACGCCGACAAGATCCGCGAGGTCATCCTCGACCGTTACGACATGTCCCTGGGCACGGGCCTGACCAAGCTCGCCGGCCGGGTCTTCCGCATCGGCCACCTCGGCCACTTCAACGACCTCACGCTCGCGGGCACGCTGGCCGGCGTGCAGATGGGGCTCGTCCTCGCCGGGGTCCCGGTCGACCCGTCCGGGATCAACGCGGCCCTCGAGCGGCTGCAGCAGCCGTGACCCCCCGCACCGCCATACACCGCACCCCCCTGCAGCGCACCGCCCTGCAGCGCACCGCCCGACACCGCACCGAGGCAGACCGACCCGGAGTCCGCGCATGACCGCCACCCTCGACCAGCCGGCGCCGTCCACGTCGGGCTCGGGGACCCCGCTCGAGCGCGACCTGCGGGCCGCCGTCGCCGGCGAGGTCGCCTTCGACGACTACAGCCGCCACCTCTTCTCCCGCGACGCGAGCATGTACACGATCATGCCGCTCGGCGTCGTCTTCCCCCGCGACGGCGATGACGTGGCGGCCGCTGTGCGCGTCGCCGCGGCGCACGGCGTGCCCGTCGTCGCGCGCGGCGCCGCGACGAGCCTCGCCGGGCAGACGATCGGCGAGGGACTCGTGCTCGACGTGTCCCGCCACATGGACCGGATCCTCGAGATCGACCCCGTCACCCGCACCGCGCGCGTGCAGCCGGGCGTGGTGCAGGAGCAGCTGAACCAGGCCGCCGCGCCCCACGGCCTGCAGTTCGGGCCCGACACCTCCACGAGCAACCGCGCCACGATCGGCGGGATGATCGGCAACAACTCCGCGGGCAGCGGTTCGCTCCGCTTCGGCATGACGATCGACCACGTCCGCGAGCTGGAGGTCGTGCTCGCCGACGGCGCCCGCACGCGGTTCGCGCCGTACGACGATGCCGAGGTCACCCGCCGCGCGGCCCTGCCGGGCCTCGAGGGCGAGGTCTACCGGCGGCTGCCCCGGCTTGTGGAGGAGCGAACGAGCGCGATCGAGACGGGCTTCCCGCCGTTCTGGCGGCGCGCCGGGGGCTACCGGCTCGACCGCCTGCACGACGCGCGGCGGGCCGGCGGCCCGCTCGACCTCGCGAAGTTCTTCGTGGGGTCCGAGGGCACCCTCGCCGTCGCCACCGAGGCCGTCGTCGACCTCGTGCCGAAGCCCAGGCACAACGTGTTCGCGGTCGGCCACTTCACGTCGGTGGCGGCGGCGATCGCGGCCACGGCCGATGCCCTGGAGTGCGACCCCGCGGCCGTCGAGATGATGGACAAGACCATCCTCGACCTCTCGCGTCAGAAGATCGAGTACGCCGGGCTCGGCCGGATCCTCGTCGGCGACCCGCACGCGCTGCTCTTCGTCGCCTTCACCGGCGACACGCAGGAGGAGGCACTGGCGGGCCTCGACAAGGTCACTGCCCTGTGGGCCGAGCATGGGCACGGTTACCACACGCTGCGCGCGGTCACGAAGGACCAGCAGAACGCACTGCTCAAGGTCCGCAAGGCGAGCCTCGGGCTGCTCATGGCCGCCAGCGTCGGCACGCGCCGTCCGCTCGCCTTCGTCGAGGACACGGCCGTCGCCCCCGAGCACCTCGAGGAGTACACCGGCCGGTTCAAGGAGGTGCTCGACCGGCACAGAATGGAGGCCGGCTTCTACGGCCACTGCTCGGTCGGCTGCCTTCACATCCGTCCCTTCGTCGACCTGTCGAAGCCCGAGGAGGTCGCGCGGATGCGCGCGGTCGCCGAGGAGATCAAGGACTTGGTCCGCGAGTACGGCGGCGCAAACTCCAGCGAGCACGGCGACGGCCTAGCCCGCAGCGAGTTCAACCGTGAGCTGTTCGGCGACGAGCTCTACGAGGCCATGCGCGAGGTCAAGCGGATCTTCGACCCGGCCGGGGTGATGAACCCCGGCAAGATCGTCGACGCGCCGCTGATGACCGAGCACCTGCGCGACGCGGCCCTCGCCCCAGCGCCGGAGATCCGCACCCACCTGTCGTCGACGTCGTCGGCGGGATGCGGGGCGCAGCCGACCGGTGCATGAACATCGGGGCCTGCCGGAAGACGACGACCGGCGTCATGTGCCCGTCGTACATCGCGACGAAGGTCGAGGACCACGCGACCCGCGGCCGGGCCAACGCCCTCGTCAAGGCGCTGTCCGCCCCTGACCCGAAGGCCGCGCTGGCCGACGACCGACTCCACGAGGTCCTCGACCTCTGCGTGATGTGCAAGGCGTGCAAGAGCGAGTGCCCGCTCAGCGTCGACATCACCTCGCTGAAGAGCGAGGCGCTCGCGGCGAAGCACGAGGTCACGGGCGTGCCCCTGCGCTCGCGGGTCTTCGGCTCGATCCGGGGGCTGAACCGGCTGGGGTCGGCCACCGCGCCGCTGTCGAACCTCCCCGGGCGGGTGACACCGCTGCGGCGCGTCCTCGCCCGCGCGGTCGGCATCGCGCCGGAGCGGCCGCTGCCGGTCTTCCACCGGGTGAACCTCGTGCGGTGGTTCTCGCGCCGCCCCTTGGCGCCGGCAGCCGCGCCGGCGGGCGAGGTGACGTTCCTCGCCGACTCGTTCACGTCGTTCAGCGAGCCGGGCATCGGGCGGGCCGCCATCGAGCTGCTCGAGGCCGCGGGTTACCGCGTCCGGCTGGAGAGCGCCGGCTGCTGCGGCCGGGCCGACATCTCCAAGGGCTTGCTCGACGACGCGCGCAGGAAGGCACGCCGGCTCGCGCGGTCGATCGCGGAGCGGTCGCAGCCCGGCTCGCCGGTCGTCGGCTGCGAGCCGTCCTGCATCCTCACGCTGCGCGAGGAGCACGTGTCCCTGCTGCCCCGCGACCCCGCCGTCCGCGACGTCGCCGGCCGCGTGAAGCTCGTCGAGGAGCTGCTGAACGAGGCGATCGACGCCGGCCGCCTGCGGCTGCGCGAGGAGCCCTCACTCGCCGGCCATCGGATCCTCTTCCACGGCCACTGCCACCAGAAAGCCGAGGTCGGCACGACGGCGACCGTCGGGCTGATGCGCCGGATCCCCGGCGTCACCGTGGAGGAGGTCGACGCCGGCTGCTGCGGCATGGCGGGGTCGTTCGGGTTCGAGGCGGAGCACTACGAGGTCTCGATGACCATCGGGGAGGACCGGTTGTTCGCCGCTGTGCGGGCCGAGCCCGCCGAGACGATCATCGCCGCGACCGGTGTCTCCTGCCGACAGCAGATCGCGCACGGCACGGAGCGGACGGCGCTGCACCCGCTGGAACTGGCCCGGCGGGCGCTGGCGGAGTAGCGGGGCGGGTCGCGGGCGGACGCGCGACGGCGTGGGGTCAGCCCCGCGACTCCCGCACCCGCGCGTTGAAGCGGAACCGGTCGCCCCGCACCTCGACCTCGGCGGCGGCGAAGCCCGCGGCCTCCAGTCGAGCGGGCAGCCCGTCCGGGTCGACCGGCGCCCACACGTCACCCTCGTGGAGGCGCACGTGCCACTCGAGGCTGGCGCGGCGGTCGAGGTGCTCGCGGCTCACCTGCGTCAGCCGCTGGTCTCGAAGCCGGCGGCGACGACCGCGGCGTCGCAGACCGCCTCGTCCTGGTCCCCCGTGCCCCCGCTGGCGCCGAGCGCGCCGAGCAGCGTCCCGCTGCGGTAGACGGGCACCGCTCCGGTCTGCGGCGTGAAGCGCCCGTGGGTCATCTCGGTGATGGCCGCGGCGAACTGCGGCATCGGCGCCATCTTGTCCTTCTGCGCGCGGCTCGGGGCACCGTACGCCGCGGCCGTCCAGGCCTTGCCCTGCGCCACGTCGGCGCTGATCCAGGGTGCGCCGTCCATCCGGGCGAGGGCGACCAGGTGCCCGCCCGAGTCCATGAGGGCGAACGACATCGGGACACCCATGTCCTCGGCGGCTCGGCGGGCCGCGGTCAACAGTTCTGTGGCGGAGTCGAGTGTCAGCACGCGCCCACCCTGCCGCCCCGGCGGCGTCCCGACAAGGTCGCCACCCCTAGGGTGGCCGATCGTGGAGGTGGCCGTACGCCCAGCGCGGACCGGGGACGTCCCCGCCGTCCGCGACCTGGTCGACCTCTTCACTCCCGACCGGCGGCTCATGGGGAAGGCCACGGTCACCCTCTACGAGGACGTGCAGGAGTTCCTCGTCGCCGTCCGGGTCCGCGACGGCGTCGAGTCCGGGATCGTGGGCTGCGGAGCCCTGCACGTGCTCTGGGCCGACCTCGCGGAGGTGCGGACCCTGGCCGTGGCCCCCGAGGTGCAGGGCCGCGGGGTCGGCCACCGGCTGCTCGACGGCCTGCTCGACCGGGCGCGGCGCCTCGGTGTCAGCCGCGTGTTCTGCCTGACGTTCGAGACCGCCTTCTTCAGCCGTCACGGCTTCGTGCCGGCCACCGAGGTGCTCGTCGACGCGGGCGTGCAGCACGAGCTGCTGCAGTCCCCCGACGAGGGCGTTGCGGAGTTCCTCGACCTCGCCCGGGTGCGCCCGAACACTCTGGGCAACACGCGGATGCTGCTCCGGCTCGGCCCGGGCAGCGCCGAGCACGACGCCTGACGGCCGCCCGGCTGCCGGGGCCTGAGGCTGGCGGTAGCGAGACCGCTCGGCCTAGGACTGCACCCGGGGCTCGGCCAGCTCCGCCACGAAGCCGCCCTCGCGCGGGCCCAGCTCGCTCACCCACACCAGCCAGTAGCGTTGAGAGCCCCCGCCGGAGGCGTCCAGGGTGGTCGGGCCCGCCGCCTCGACGGCTTCGGTGACGACGGTGTAGTCCGCGGGGTCCTGCGAGGGCGCGTCGCCGGCCCGGAGCTCGACGACGACGCCCACGGGGGCGACGTCGACCGTGACCGCGTGGACCTCACGGGCCGACCCCAGGTCGGCGACCAGCCCGACGCCCGGCTTGAGGTTCCCGAACTCGGCCGTGCGGTAGCTCTGCGTCCGCCACGTGCGGGCGTCGACCTGCCGGAACCCGCTCCCGCCCACCGGATCGACGCTCGACCACGTCGCCTCGACCACCGCGTCACCCGAGCCGCTCGCGACCAGGGGCGCCTCCTCGGCCACCGGCGGCAGGAGGCGCCCGGCCAGGACACCCACGCCGGCGGCGGCCACGAGGCCCAGCGCGAGGACGGCCAGGCGGCGCGGGCGCCTCGACCGGTGCCCGCC
>JALYNB010000326.1 GCA_030773395.1 Actinomycetota bacterium | reverse complement strand
GTGTCGCAGTGCGACACCGGCGCCGGTGCGGTGCGGACCGTCAGGACCGGGCGGCGTCAGCCTTTGCCTCGACCTTGGCCTCGAGCTGCTCGTGGACGGCCTCGAGCGCCTCCTCGACGGACTCACCCTCGGGACCGGAGTGCACCGCGGCCGACACGCGGCGGCAGATGTCGGTCATCTCCTCGCGGCTGACGACCTTGACCCGCTCGCGGCCCTCGGCGGTGCCGAGGTCCAATTCGTGGGCGTCGAGCAGGCCCCAGCCCTCCCAGTCCGTGTACTTGATGCCGCGCTCCTCGAGCAGGGCGATCACGGACTCGGGCGACGGGTCGGCGGCCTTCGGCAGCGTCGGCAGGTCCTCCAGGAGGCTGCCGATCGTCTCGAGCGCGTCGCCCTTCGTGTGGCCGATCAGGCCGACCGGGCCCCGCTTGATCCAGCCGTTGACGTAGACGCCGGGGACGTGCTGGCCGTCCATGCCGACGACGCGCCCGGCGTGGTGGGGGATGGTGCCGGACCGCGGGTCCCACGGCAGGTCGACGAGCTCCCGGCTGAGGTAGCCGACGGCGCGGTAGACGGCCTGCACCGGCCAGTCGCGGAGCTGCCCCGTGCCGCGGACGTTGCCGTCGCCGGTGAGCTCGGTGCGCTCGGTGCGGATCGCCTCGACCTTGCCGTCGCCGAGCACCTCCACCGGGCTCTCGAAGAAGTGCAGGTGGATTCGGCGAGGCGCCTGGCCCGGGTCGCGCAGCGCATAGCCCTCGATCACGCGGGCGACCATCTCGACCTGCTTGTCGCCCTTGCGGGCCGCGATGCTGCCCTCGTCGTACTCGATGTCCTCGGGGTTGACGATGACCTCGACGCTGGGCGAGTGGTCCAGCTCGCGGAGCTCCAGCGGCGTGAACTTCGCCTGCGCCGGGCCGCGGCGCCCGAAGACGTGGATGTCCGTGGCGGGGCTGGCCTTCAGCCCGCGGTAGACGTTGTCGGGGATCTCCGTGCTGAGCAGCTCGTCAGCCGTCTTGGCCAGCATGCGCGCGACGTCGAGCGCCACGTTGCCCGCCCCGATGACGGCGATGCTCTCGGCCTCGAGCGGCCAGTCGCGCGACACGTCGGGGTGGCCGTCGAACCACGAGACGAAGTCGGCCGCGCCGTGGGAGCCCGGCAGGTCGATGCCGGGGATGTCGAGTGCCCGGTCCTTGTCGGCACCGGTCGTGAAGACGACGGCGTCGTAGTGGCGGCGGAGGTCGTCGAGCTTGATGTCGACGCCGTACTCGACGTTGCCGAGAAAGCGGATGTTGTCGCGGCTGAGCACCTGGCGGAGCGCGGTGACGATGCCCTTGATGCGGGGGTGGTCGGGCGCCACGCCGTACCGGATCAGGCCGTACGGTGCCGGGAGCTTCTCGAACAGGTCGATGCTCACGGGAGTGCCCGACTTGTGGAGCACGTCGGCGGCGTAGATGCCGGCGGGACCGGCCCCCACGATGGCGACCCGCAGCGGGCGCTCGGCGGAGGACTCCGGGGCGAGGTAGTCAGCTGCCATGGACAAGGCCAACGCAGGCCCTGCGGTCTTGTTCCCGGCACTGCCCCCGCGGGGGCAGTGTGTCGTACCTCTCAGGGCGCACCTGCCAGGATCGCAGCTGTCAGGGTCGCGGCCGTCGGAGCCCCGTCGGTCACGGACGCGGCGACGTCCGGGTCCAGCGGCGGGACGCGTCGCGCCGCCCCCCGAGGGCCGCCGCGCAGCGGGGACAGACGCGCTGCACCTCGTCGGCGTGCCGCCCGGACTCCGGCTGCACGTCTGCCCACGACACGTGGGAGAACCGGACGAGCCCGGAGCGGGAGAGGGCGAGCCCGCACAGCGTCTGGTTCGTGCCGGGCTCCCAGCCGTGAACCTCCCCCGCCGGGCGCCGTACGCCGTCGGGATCGGTCCACTGCCCGGACGCGGCGACCGAGGCGCGGGCTGCCATGCCGCCGGCCTGCCCTCGGCGCTGCCCGGTACACCCGGGGGTGCGCGCCGGGTGGGCAGGGTGACCCGGGGCGGCTTCCGCCGGTCAGGCGGGCGCCGGCTGGCTGATCCCCACGCCGCCGCGCGTCTGCGCCCCGTACCGCTCCTTCTCCCGCTGCAGGTCGAGCGGCCGGATGCTCGTGCGGGCCGTGCGGGCCGCGTCGTCGAGCAGGTCGGCGGGGATGATCCAGACGACTTCGAACTCGAGCCCGTCGGGGTCCTTGCCGTAGAGGCTCTTCGTCGTGCCGTGGTCGGAGGCGCCGGCCAGGGCGTCGACGGCCGCGAGCCGCTGCGCGACCCGCTCCAGCTCGGCGAGGGTGTCGACCTCCCACGCGAGGTGGTACAGCCCGACGGTACCGCGCCCTGCGCGCGACGGGCCGGCCGTGCGGCCGGCCTCGAACAGGCCCAGGTCGTGGTCGTTCGTGGAGTCGGGAGCCTGCAGGAAGGCTGCGCCCCGGAAGCCCTCGGGGGTCATCGGCACGAGCCGGAAGCCGAGGACCTCCGAGTAGAAGGCCACGCTCCGCTCCAGGTCGCTGACGTGGAGGACGGCGTGGTTGAGGCGGGTGACGCCCATGGCTCTCTCCGGTGGTTGCTGGGCCGGTACCGGCAGTCTACCCCTTGTTGATTGAGGACTCAACAACTGCTTCGGAGGCATTCGCGGTCAATGGCGACTCCAGGTCGGCGAGGAGCACCTCGCTGATCTCGCGCAGCTGCGCGGTCTGCTGCGGGGTCAGCAGGTCGAACAGGTGCGCGCGCACCCCCTCGACGTGCCCGGGCGCCGCGGCCTGCAGCACGGCCAGGCCCTGGGCCGTGAGCACGGCGAGCTGCCCCCGGCGGTCCGTCGCACACGTCTCGCGGCGCACCCACCCCGACTCCTCCAGCCGGGCCACCGCGTGGGAGAGCCGGCTGCGCGACGACTGGAGGCTGTCGGCGAGCGTGCTCATCCGCAGCGTCCGCTCCGGCGCCTCCGAGAGGCGCACGAGGATCTCGTAGTATGTGTGCGGCATCCCCGCGTCGCGCTGGAGCTCGCGGTCGAGGGTCGCGAGGAGCAGCCGCGAGGCCGCGAGGAACGCGCGCCACGCACGCTGCTCGTCGTCGTCCAGCCACCGGGCCTCGGCCACCTGCCGATCCTAGCCTGGGCGTGATCACCGCGGGCCCCACGGCACGGACCGCACGTGCCGGTGCGTCCGTCGTCACCGCATGCGCAGTCACCGCGAGCGACTGGGCATGACGCCCCGTCAAGATGGGCCTTCTAAACTATTCCTCGACCGGTCGGCCCCGGCCTAGCGTCCAGAACGAGCACGCCCCGCCCCGCGCGCTCGTCCGCGACGCCACATCGGACCGGCGTCCCGACCGCGACGGAGCGCCCGCATGACTCTTCCCGCCGCCGTGCTGCAGCACGAGCGCCGGCAGATCCGGCGCCGCATCCTCCGCGAGCTCGCGGGGCGCCGCTCGGCCGCGGGTGCGCGGCTCGACGCCCCAGCCCCGGTGGCGGTCAATCGACCGCTGGCCGTCAGTCCAGCAGTGCCCGCACCACGGCGTCCGCGAGGAGACGCCCCCGCAGCGTGAGCACCGCGCGGCCGCTCTCGGCGGCGGCTCCGTCGAGCAGCCCGTC
>JALYNB010000325.1 GCA_030773395.1 Actinomycetota bacterium | reverse complement strand
TCAGAGCAGGAAGCGGAACGCCGGGCTGTCGGGCTCGATGCGCTCGATGCGGGGCGGCGCGGCCTCCATGCGTACGAGGAGGTCGGCGAGGTCCTCCGGGCGGCTGAGCTCGACGCCGACCAGCGCCGGGCCGGTCTCCCGGTTGTTGCGCTTCACGTACTCGAACAGCGTGATGTCGTCGTCCCGGCCGAGCACCTCGTCGAGGAACCGGCGCAGCGCCCCGGGCTCCTGCGGGAAGTCGACGAGGAAGTAGTGCTTGCGGCCCTCGTGCACGAGCGACCGCTCGACGATCTCGGCGTACCGGCTCACGTCGTTGTTGCCGCCGGACAGCACCGCGACGACGACCGCGCCCGGCTCCACGTGCACGACGTCCCCGAGCGCGGCGGGGGCCAGGGCTCCGGCGGGCTCGGCGATGATCCCGTCCGCCTGGTAGAGCTCGAGCATCTCGGAGCAGACCCGGCCCTCGGCGACGGCGGTGAGCTCGACGGCCGCGTCGCGCACGAGCGGGAACGTGACCTCGCCGACGCGCCGCACCGCGGCCCCGTCGACGAAGCTGTCCACGACCGGCAGCGCGACCGGCTCCCCGGCGGCGAGCGCGGCGGCCATCGACGCGGCGCCGGCCGGCTCCACCCCGACGACCCGCACCTCGGGGTGCCGCTCCCGCAGCCACGTCGCCATCCCCGCGACGAGTCCCCCGCCGCCGACGGGGACGACGACGACGTCGGGAGCGCGGTCGAGCTGCTCCATGACCTCGCAGATCACGCTGCCCTGCCCGGCGACGGTGCGCGGGTCGTCGAACGCGGGCACCAGCACGGCTCCTGACCGCGCGACGTCCTCGAGAGCGGCGGTCGCCGCGTCGTCGTACGTGTCGCCGACGACGCGGATGTCGACGAGGTCACCGCCGAGGGCGGCGATCCGCTGCCGCTTCTGGCGCGGGGTGGTGCGCGGCAGGTACACGCGCCCGGGCACGCCGAGCGCACGGCAGGCGAAGGCCAGCCCCTGCGCGTGGTTGCCGGCGCTCGCCCCCACGACACCCTCGGCCCGCGCCCACTCCTCCAGGCCGACGATGAGGTTGTAGGCACCGCGCAGCTTGTACGACCGCACGACCTGCAGGTCCTCGCGCTTCAGCCACACCTCGGCCCCGGTGCGGGCGGACAGCCGAGGGTTGGGCTCGAGCGGCGTGCGGGTGACGACGCCCTCCAGGCGTGCGGCCGCGGCCTCCACGTCCACCGCGCTGACCGATTCCACCGTGACCCTCCTGGCCGTCGTCCTGCCGCCATCCTCCCGCCCCGCCTGGGGCATGACGCGGGCGGGTGAGCGGGAAGGACGGCGGCGGGTCAGACGACCCCGGCCTCGCGCAGCCGCGCCACGCCGTCCGGGGTCAGCCCGGCGAGCTCGGTGAGCACCTCCTCGGTGTGGGCGCCGAGGTCCGGCCCAACCCACCGGGTGCTGCCCGGTGCCCGTTCCAGCTTCGGGACGACGCCCGGGAAGGCGACCTCCCGCACCGCACCCGGCTCCACCTCGACGGCGTGGCGGACCAGCATGCCGCGGGCGGCGTAGTGGGGGTCGCCCAGGATGTCGGCCGCGTCGTAGATCGGCCCCACGGGCACGCCCGCGTCTTCGAGCGTGCGGACGACCGTGGCCACGTCGTTCCGGCTGGTCCAGGCCGTGATCGCCTCGTCGATGAGCGCGCGGTGCGCGACCCGCCCGGAGTTGTCCGCGAGGCGGGGGTCGTCCGCGAGGTCGGGCCGCTCCACCGCGGTCATCAGGCGCCGGTAGATGGCGTCGCCGTTCCCGCCGACCGCCACCCAGCCCCCGCCCGCCGGGTAGGTGTTCGACGGCACGATCCCCGGCAGGGCCGCGCCGGTGCGCTGCCGGACGACGCCGTACCCGTCGTGCTCGGGGACGAGGTCCTCCAGCACACCGAAGACCGCCTCGTAGAGCGCCACGTCGACGGTCTCCGGCCCGGCAGCGCCCCCGGCGCGCTCGCGCCGGAGCAGCGCCATGAGCGCGCCGATCGCAGCGTACAACCCGGCGAGCGTGTCGCCGAGGCTGACCCCCGTGCGGACGGGAGGCCGGTCCGGCTCCCCCGTGAGGTTGCGGAGACCGCCGAGGGACTCGGCGACGTTGGCGAACCCGGGCCGCTCGCGGTAGGGCCCGTCCTGCCCGTAGCCGCTGATCCGGGTGAGGACGAGGTCAGGCCGGACGGACCGGAGGACGTCCGGGCCGAGCCCCCACCGCTCCAGCGTCCCGGGGCGGAAGTTCTCCAGCACCACGTCGCTCGCCGCGACGAGCCGGAGCGCGACGTCCCGACCCTCGGGGTGACGCAGGTCGAGGGTGACGGACCGCTTGCCGCGGGCCATGGTGCGGAACAGCAGCGAGGTGTTGCCGGTCGCCCGCCGCCACCCGCGCAGCTCGTCCCCGGTGCGCGGGCGCTCGATCTTCACCACGTCGGCGCCGAACTCGGCGAAGATGCGGCCGGTCATCGGCGCCGCGATGAAGCTACCGAGCTCCAGCACGCGGATGCCGGCGAGCGGCCCCGCGGACTGCGGGGCCGCTGCGCCCGGTGCTGCGCTCACTTCTGGACGAACTCGTTGGTGAAGGTCGTGGCGACGTCGACGTCGGCCTGCTTGATCTCGGGCTGGCTGTTCGCGAGCACGTCGCGGACCGCCTCGGCGCCCTCCGCGTCGATCTCACCCGTCGGGTTGTAGGCGTCCTTGAGCGCCTCGATGGACTGGACGTAGATGGCGGGCTGGTCACCGGCGTACTGCTGCGGCATCTCGGCGGCGATCTCCTCCGCCGTGTGCCCCTGCACGAAGTCCAGCGCGCACTTGATCGAGTCAGCCAGCTTCTGCGTGGTCTCGGTGTTCTCGTCGATCCAGTCCTGCTTGGCATACAGCACGGCCGCGGGGTAGGTCTGGGTGCCGTAGGCCTCCTCGACGCCCTCCAGCGTGCGGGTGTCGGCCAGCACGGTGAGCTCGCCGGCGCGGGCCTGCAGCTGCGACGCGGCGGGGTCGAGCATGACGGCCGCGTCGACCTGGCCCTGCTCCATCGCCGCCACGGCGGTCGCGTCCGCGCCGATCGCCTGCACCGAGGCCGCGTCCGCCTTGAGCCCGGCCTGGGTCAGCATGTGCTTGAGGAAGAAGTCCGTGGAGGACCCGGGGGCGGTGACCCCGACGGTCTTGCCCTGGAGGTCGGCCACCGTCTTGATCTCGCCCGCGGCGTCCGGCGCGACGGCCAGGACCAGCGCCGGGTAGCGGAGCATGTTGACGAAGGCGGTGACCTGCTGGTTCTTCGCCGCCATCTGCACCGTGTGGTCGTAGTAGCCGGAGGTGACGTCCGTGCTGCCGCCGATCATGGCCTGCAGCGCCTTCGAGCCGGCCTGCAGGTCCTGGATCTCGACCTGCACGCCCGCCTGCTCGTAGCACCCCAGCTCCTGCGCGAGGGTCGTGGGCAGGTAGGCGAGCAGGGGCTGCCCGCCGACGCCGATCGTCACCGTGGACGGCTGCTCCCCACCGCCGCCCCCGCCCTGCTGGCCGCCGGCGGCGGAGTCGCCACCCCCGCCGCCGCACGCCGCAGCGGTGAGGACGAGGGCGAGGCCGGCACCGGCCCTGGCGAGGCGGCGGGCGGGACGGGGCGAGGGGGTCATCGGGGGGCGCCTTCCGGTGAGGAGGTGTGAGCGGGCTGGGAGGTGGCCGGCCGAGGCGGGGGCCTCAGACGACATCGGTGTGGGTCGGCTCCGGCCGCCAGCGCAGCAGGTGGCGCTCGACGCGGTTGACCAGGACGTCCACGAGCACGACGAAGATCGAGAGCACGACGATCCCGGCGAAGACGCCGGTCGTGTCGAAGGTGCCCTCCGCCTGGGCGATGACGTAGCCGATGCCTTTCGCGGAGCCGAGGTACTCGCCCACGACCGCGCCGACGATCGCGAACCCCACGCTGACGTGGAGGCTCGAGAAGATCCAGGACAGCGCGCTCGGCAGGAAGACGTGCTGGATCAGCTGCGTCTCGCTGGCGCCGAGCATCCGGCTGTTGTCGACCAGCACCCGGTCGACCTCGCGCACACCCTGGTAGGTGTTGAAGAAGACGATGAAGAACACCAGCGTCACGGCGAAGGCGACCTTCGACCAGATGCCGAGGCCGAACCAGAGCAGGAAGATCGGCGCCAGCACCACGCGGGGGATCGCGTTGAGGGCCTTGACGTAGGGGTCGAGGACGGCAGCGAGCAGCCGCACCCGCGCCAGGGTGAACCCGACGACGAGTCCGAGGACAGCGCCGATCACCAGGCCGTAGAACGCCTCCTGCAGCGTGACCAGGAGGTCGTCGTAGATCTCGCCCGTGCTCAGCCAGGTCCAGACTCGCTCGGCGATCGCGGTGGGCTGGCTGAAGAAGAACGGGTCGAGCACGCCGACCTGCGCGAGCAGCTGCCAGCCACCGACGAAGCCGACACCGACCGCGATCTGCAGGGCGAGCACGAGTGGGGACGCGCGCCGCCGCCGCCCGCCGCCCTGCTCCTCGCCGGTGTCGACGGAGGTGCCCTGGCCGGCTCCGGTCGTCCGGGCCTCGACGTCGTCGAGCGCGGGGGTCGCCACCGGGTCAGCCGTTCGAGACGGCGAGAGCGCGTCGCTCATAGCTCTTCATCACCTCACTGCGCAGGTCGGACCAGATGGCCCGGTAGATGTCGAGGAACTCCGGCGTGGTCCGGATGTCCATCAGGTCGCGGGGCCGCGGGAGGTCGACCGGGTAGGTGCCGACGATGCGGCTCGCCGGTCCGGCGGACAGGAGAACGACCTCGTCGGCGAGGCTGATCGCCTCGTCGAGGTCGTGGGTGACGAACATGACCGTCTTGCCGGAGCCGGTCCAGATCTTCAGGAGCTGGTCCTCCATCAGCTGGCGCGTCTGCACGTCCAGCGCGCTGAAGGGCTCGTCCATGAAGATGAAGTCCGGGTCGACGATCCAGCTCTGGGCCACTGCGACGCGCTTGCGCATGCCCCCGGAGAGCTGGTGCGGGTAGGCGGCGGCGAACGCCCCGAGCCCGACGCGCTCGAGCCACTCGCGGCCGCGCTCCTCGCGCTCGGCCTTCCCCACGCCGCGGACGCGGAGCCCGAGCGTCACGTTGTCGAGCACGGTGCGCCACGGCAGGAGCGCGTCCTGCTGGAACATGTAGGACGCCCGCTTGTTCAGGCCGACGAGCGGCTCGCCGTGGATGCGGACGGTGCCCTCGCTCGGCGGTCGCAGGCCGGCGGCGGCGTTGAGCAGCGTCGACTTGCCGCAGCCGGTGGGGCCCACCACGGAGACGAAGCGGCCGGCGGGGACCGCGAGGTCGATGTCGCGGACCGCTGTGTAAACGCCCCCCGTCGCCGTCGGGAAGCGCTTGACCATCTTCTCCAGCTGGATGGCGTACGGCGCGTCAGCCATGGCGGCGTTCTCCTTCCTGGTCGTCGTGACCGAGTCGGTGGGAGAGGTCCGCGGCGGCCCGGGTGACGTTCGCGGTGTGGGAGGGGACGAGGTCGGGGCCGAACCGCTGCACCGGGCTCGCGATGCCGAGGACGGCCACGAGCTGGCCGCCGGCGTCGAAGACCGGGGCGCTCACCGACGCGGCGCCGATCGAGCGCTCCTCGCGCGTGACCGCGTAGCCGTCGCGGCGGGTCGACTCCACGGCTGCCCGCAGGCGCTCGAGGTCGGTGATCGTGGTCGGCGTGTACGCCGGGAGCGGCAGCTGCTCCAGCGCGGAGGCGTTCCGGTCGAAGGCGAGGAAGACCCGCCCGGCGGACCCCGCGTGCAGCGGCAGCACCTGCCCGACGCGCAGGACGTGGATCACGGCGTGCGGGGTGGGCTCGACGGCGACGCAGGTGTGGTGCGTGTCGTGCCGGAGGAACAGGCACGCGCTCTCCCCCGTCGCGTCTCTCAGCGCACGCAGCACGGGCGCGGCCACCGCGACGAGGTCGAGCCCCTCCGATGCCGTCCTGGCCCAACGCAGCAGGGTGAGCCCCGGCCGGTACTTGTCGTCCCGGCGGTCGAGGAACCCCTCCTCCACGAGTGCCTGCAGCAGTCGCAGGCAGGTGGTGGGCGGCAGGCCGGTGCGGCGGTGCACCTGGCGGGCCGTCAGCTCCGGGGCGGCCGGGGTGAAGGCGTCGAGCACCTGGCGGACCTTGCGCAGCACCAGGACGGGCTTGCGGGACGGCGCCCCGCCGAGCTCGCTCACCAGAGACAGGGCGGACTTCCCGGACGACGGTGCGCCCTCGGGGTCGCTCCCACCGGCCATCGTCCCTCCTCCCGTTCCCCCTGCTCGAGGTGCTGGTCGACCTACCGTTGCATCCGCATCGTGGACCTGTTCACCACGCTGTGGTTCAGGACGCTACCCTGGCGGCTGTGACCTGCGCAACAAGCAGGCGGGGTGCCGCTGCCGGTGGCGACTCGACGACGAGCGGGACGAGGAGGCCACCGATGGGCCAGACGCTCACGCAGAAGCTCCTCCGCGCCCACCTGGCCGGCGGGGAGCTGGCGCCCGGCGGCGACATCACGGTCGCGGTCGACCAGGTGCTGGTGGAGGACGCGACCGGGACCATGACCGCGATGCAGTTCGAGATGCTGGGCGGGCCTGCCGACGGGACCGCCGCGGGGAGTGCGGCCGCGGGCGGCCGGTCCGACGGCGGCGTCGAGGTCGCCGTCCCCCTGGCGGTGATGTACGTCGACCACAACGTGCTCCAGATCGACGACAAGAACATGCAGGACCACCGCTACCTGCGGACGTTCTCGGAGCGCTACGGAATGCGGTTCTCACCACCCGGGCACGGGATCTCGCACTACATCCACATCGAGCGGTTCGCCCGGCCCGGGCAGGTGCTCGTCGGGGCCGACTCGCACACCACGACCTCCGGCGCGCTGGGCATGTTCGCCACCGGAGCCGGCGGGCTGGAGACCGCGGTCGCGATGGCCGGCTACGGGTTCGAGCTCCCCTGCCCGAGGGTGGTCGGGGTCGAGCTCGTGGGGCGGCTCCCCGACGGTGTCGAGGCGAAGGACGTGGTGCTCGAGCTGCTGCGCCGGTACGGCGTCCGCGGCGGTCGCGGTGCCGTCTTCGAGTTCTTCGGCGACGGCGTTGCCGGCATCTCCACGGCGGGCCGCGCGACGATCTGCAACATGGTCGTCGAGACCGGGGCGACGACGGGGCTCTTCCCCTCGGACGACGAGACGCGCCGGTGGCTGGCCGCCCAGGGGCGGCCCGAGGACTTCCTGCCGCTGTCCGCCGACCCCGAGGCGTCGTACGACGACGTGGAGCGCATCGACCTGTCCGCGCTCGTCCCGCTCGTGGCGCTGCCGCAGTCGCCCGGCAACGTCGTCCCGGTGGCGGAGGCCGCCGGCACGGAGGTGGTGCAGGTGTGCGTGGGGTCGTCGGTCAACAGCTCCTACGCTGACCTCGCCACGGTCGCCGCCGCGCTGCGCGACCGTGCGGTCGCGCCCGGAGTGCAGCTCACCGTGACGCCCGGCTCGCGGCAGATCCTCGACACGATCATCCGCTCGGGGGTGTACGCCGACCTGCTGACCGCGGGCGCGCGGATGCTCGAGCCCGTCTGCGGACCCTGCGTGGGAATCGGGCAGGCGCCGCTGCAGGGGGCCCCGTCATTGCGCACGTTCAACCGCAACTTCCCGGGGCGCAGCGGCACGGCCGAGGACTCCGTCTACCTCTGCTCCCCGTCCACCGCGGCGGCGAGCGCCCTGACCGGTGTGATCACCGACCCCCGGGGCTCGCGGCGGCCCGCCCTGCGCCCCGCGGCGCCCCCCGACGTCACCGTGCACGACCGGCACATCACCGCGGTCCGGTCGCCGCAGGAGCGGCGCCGCGTGGCGGTCGAGCGCGGCCCGAACCTGGTGCCGCCGCCCCCGCCGGAGCCGCTGCCGGGCGACCTCGACGCCCGGGTCCTGGCCGTCGTGGGCGACGACATCTCGACGGGCGACATGGCCCCGGACGGGGCGATCGCCATGTCCGTCTGGTCGAACATCGAGGCCTGCGCGCGCTTCATGTTCCGCCGGCTCGACCCGGAGTTCCCGGACCGCGCCCTCACATGGGGCGGCGGGATCATCGTCGGGGGTCACAACTACGGCCAGGGCTCGTCGCGGGAGCACGCCGCGCTGGCGCCGCTGCACCTCGGCGTACGGACGATCGTGGCGCGCAGCTACGCCCGGATCCACCGGCGCAACCTCATCGCGGTCGGCATCGTACCGCTGGTCCTCGCCGACGAAGCCGACTGGTCGCGCGCCGAGGTCGGCCAGCGGTGGCGCGTGCCGGGCCTCGCCGCGGCGGTGGCCGAGGGCGCGGAGCGCGTGCGCGCGGAGGTGGAGGGCGGCGGCAGTCTCCAGCTCGAGGTGGAGCTCGAGCTCGCGCTCTCGCCCGGGGAGCGCGAGGTGCTCCGCGCCGGTGGCCTGCTCGCTGCCGTGCGGGAGGGCGGGCGAGTGCCGCTCGGCGTGCCCGCCTCGCCCGCCGACTCCACCCAGCCCGAGCTGCCCGCCCGAGCGTGAACCCGACGACCGGGACTGCCCGGACGACCGGAACTGACCGGAAACCGACGCCCGCGCCGCGGGCCGACGAGGAGACCCCCATGGACGCGACGATCGTCGAGGTCAGCCCGCGGGACGGCCTGCAGAACGAGAGCCTCGTGCTCTCCACGGACGCGAAGGTGGAGCTCGTCACCCGACTCGTCGACGTCGGGGCGCGGCGGGTCGAGGCGGTGTCGTTCGCGCACCCGCGGCTCGTCCCGGCAATGGCCGACGCCGAGGCCGTGATGGAGCGGGTGCCGCGACGCAACGGCGTCTCCTACGCTGGGCTGGTGCTCAACCGGCGCGGCCTCGACCGGGCGCTCGCGACCGGCGTGCACGAGGTCAACGTCGTCGTCTGCGTGAGCGACACGTTCAGCCGGCGCAACCAGAACGCCTCCACGGATGAGGCCATGCGCGCCGCGGTGGACGTCGTCGAGCACGCGCGCTCGGAGGGCCTGTTCACGACCCTCACGCTCGCGACCGCGTTCGGCTGCCCCTTCGAGGGCGAGGTCTCTCGCGACCGGGTGGTGGAACTCGCCGAGGAGGCGGCCCGCACCGGCGTCGACGAGCTCTGCCTCGCCGACACGATCGGCGTCGGCGTGCCCACGCAGGTGCGCGACCTCGCCGACGCGACGCGCGACCGCGTCGGGCCTTCGCCGGCCCTGCGGTTCCACTTCCACAACACCCGCAACACGGGCTTCGCGAACGCCGCGGCGGCCGTGGACGCGGGCGTGACCGTGCTCGACGCAAGCGCCGGCGGCATCGGCGGCTGCCCGTTCGCCCCGGCCGCCACCGGCAACATCGCGACGGAGGACCTCGTGTACCTGCTGGAGCGGATGGGGTGGCGCACGGGCTTCGACCTCGAGGCGATGCTTCCCACGGCGGGGTTCCTCGCGGAGCAGCTCGCGCACGACGTGCCGGCGCTGCTCCCCCGCGCCGGCGTGTTCCCGCCGGCCCCGGGTGAGGAGCTCTCCGACGGCACCTGCGAGGCCCAGCCGCAGCCCGCTACCCCCGCCTGACGCGCGTGCCGCGGGGGGCGGGGGGCGGTACCCGTCCGCGCGGGGCGGGCGCCCCACGCAGACGGCTCGACGAGTTTGAGGGCCGCGCCCACGAGGGCGCCCATGTCCAGCCGTGCGGGGCTGGGGCAGGGCGACGTCCCGGCTCTGCCACAACCGCCGGCGTTCCGGGCGGTATGCCGGCCCCGCCCCGCGGCGACAGGGTCCGGCCGCGGGCGGTCAGACCGGTCGCCGCACCGACAACGAGAGGGGGACTCCGACGCGCACGGGCTCCGGGAGCTCCCGAGCGGGCAGGGTCGCCGGCTTGTGCGCGGGCCGGCGGGCCTCGAACGTCGCGATGTCGTCGGCGTGCCGCAGCGTCAGCCCGATGTCGTCGAGGCCGTTGAGCATGCGCCACCGCGAGTAGTCGTCGAGCTCGAATGGCGCGACGACCTGCTCCGCACCCGGGTCGCCGGCCCGCACCTCGCGGGCCTCCAGGTCGACGGTGACGGGCGTGGTGGGGTCGGCCTCGACCAGCGCCATGAGCGCCTGGACGGTCTCCTCGGGCAGGACGACGGTGAGCAGCCCCTGCTTCAGCGAGTTGTTGCGGAAGATGTCCCCGAAGCGGGACGAGATCACCGCGCGGAACCCGTGGTCGGTCAGTCCCCACACCGCGTGCTCGCGAGAGGAGCCGGTGCCGAAGTCCGGGCCGGTCAGGAGCACGGTGGCGCCGGCGTGCTCCGGCTTGTTCAGTACGAAGTCCGGGTCGGCCCGCCAGCCGCTGAACAGGCCCTCCCGGAAGCCCGTCCGCTGGACGCGCTTGAGCCAGACGGCGGGCATGATCTGGTCGGTGTCGACGTCGCTGCGACGCAGCGCGACCGCCGTACCGGTGTGGGTGTGAAACGGCTCCACGGTCTCTCCTCCGATGCGGTACGGCGGTCAGGCCGGCGCCGGCGCCGGCAGCTCGTCAGGGTTCGCGAGGCGGCCGAGCACTGCCGTCGCGGCGGCGACGGGCGGCGAGACGAGGTGGGTGCGCCCGCCCTTGCCCTGCCGGCCCTCGAAGTTGCGGTTGGACGTCGACGCGCACCGCTCCCCCGGCGACAGGATGTCGGGGTTCATGCCCAGGCACATCGAACAGCCCGCGTTGCGCCACTCCGCGCCCGCGTCGAGGAAGACCTTGTCGAGGCCCTCGGCCTCGGCCTGGGACTTCACGAACATCGAGCCCGGCACCACCATCACCCGCAGGCCGTCCTTCACCTTGCGCCCGCGCAGGACGTCCGCGGCGGCCCGGAGGTCGTCCATCCGGCCGTTCGTGCAGGAGCCCATGAAGACGGCGTCGACCTCTACTTCGCGCATCGGCGTCCCGGCCTCGAGGTCCATGTAGGCGAGCGCGCGCTCGGCTGCGTCGCGGGTCGGGCCGGCCGGCATGGAGGCGGGGTCGGGCACTGCCTCCGACAGCGGGACGCCCTGACCGGGGTTCGTCCCCCAGGTGACGAACGGGGTGATCTCCCGCGCGTCGAGGACGACCTCCTTGTCGAAGACCGCGTCGTCGTCACTGGCGAGACCGCGCCACTCGGCGACGGCGGCGTCCCAGTCGGCGCCCTCCGGGGCGTGGGGACGGCCCTTGAGGTAGGCGAACGTCGTCTCGTCCGGGGCGATCATCCCGGCGCGGGCGCCCGCCTCGATGCTCATGTTGCAGACGGTCATCCGCCCCTCCATCGACAGGGATCGGATGGCGGAGCCGCGGTACTCGACGACGTAGCCCTGGCCGCCGCCCGTGCCGATCCGAGCGATGATCGCGAGCACGATGTCCTTGGCGGTGGCGCCGAGGGGCAGGTCGCCCTCCACGGTGATCGCCATCGTCTTCGGGCGCACGGCCGGCAGCGTCTGCGTGGCCAGCACGTGCTCGACCTCGCTCGTGCCGATGCCGAACGCCAGCGCCCCGAACGCGCCGTGGGTGCTCGTGTGGCTGTCACCGCAGACCACCGTGGTGCCCGGCTGCGTGAGGCCCAGCTGCGGGCCGATGACGTGGACGATCCCCTGGCCGCGGTCGCCCATCCGGTGCAGGCGGATGCCGAACTCCTCGGCGTTGCGGCGCAGCGTCTCGACCTGGGTGCGGGAGACGGGGTCGGCGATGGGGGCCCCAATGTCGACCGTGGGGACGTTGTGGTCCTCCGTGGCGATCGTCAGGTCGGGCCGCCGGACGGGCCGCCCCGCGAGCCGCAGCCCGTCGAACGCCTGCGGGCTCGTCACCTCGTGGACGAGGTGCAGGTCGATGTAGAGCAGGTCGGGCTCGCCCTCGGCCCGTCGTACGACGTGGGCGTCCCACACCTTCTCGGCCATCGTCCGGCCCATGCCGCGCTCCTCCGTGTCGTCCACGATCGTGCTGCCGCTGCCCCGCTGCCCCGCACGCAACCCGCCGTTCCGCGGGTTTCTTCCCGGCGTACCGCTCCCGGCTTGCCATCCCAGTTTCTGGGACGGCAGTATCAGTGCGTGGAACAGAGTAGCGGAGTCGGCGTGCTCGACAAGGGCGTCCGCGTGCTCGCCGCCCTGGCGGCAGGGCCGGTCGGGCTGCCGGGCCTCGTCGAGCGGACGGGCCTGCCCCGGGCGACGGCCCACCGCCTGGCGGCCGCGCTGGAGGTCCACCGGCTGGTCGGGCGCGACACTGCCGGGCGCTACGTGCTCGGGCCGTGGCTCGTCGAGCTGGCCTCCGCCGCCGGCGACCCGGTCGCCGACGCGGTGGTGGGGGCGGCCGGGCCGGTGCTGGCGAGGCTCCGTGACACCACGGGCGAGAGCGCTCAGCTCTACCTGCGCCGCGACGGCTCGCGGGTGTGCGTCGCCGCGGCCGAGCGGCAGTCGGGGCTGCGCGACACGGTGCCCGTCGGCAGCGTGCTGCCGATGACGGCGGGGTCGGCGGCCCAGGTGCTGCTGGCCTGGGAGCCGCCGGTGGCGGCCGCCGAGCTCCTGGGCGAGGCGGCGTTTTCCGCACGCGTGCTCGGCGAGGTACGCCGACGCGGCTGGGCGCACACCGTGGCCGAGCGCGAGCCCGGGGTCGCGTCGGTGTCGGCGCCGGTG
>JALYNB010000324.1 GCA_030773395.1 Actinomycetota bacterium | reverse complement strand
GCGCGGCGGCGACCCGCCCGGCGCTGACCTCGAGCAGCACGTCCGCCGGGGCGAGGACGGCGGTGCCGTCCACCGGGCCGGGGGCGAGGGCGCGCGTCGTCCAGCCGCCCGCGGCCGCGTCGAACTGCCACCCCCCGTCCGGAGTCTGAGCGCCGGCCGAGGCGGTCAGGCCCCGGCGGGCGGCGAGCGCTCCCGTGACGTCGAGCAGTGAGCCGAGGCCGGTCAGCAGCAGGTGGCGGGGTGGCGCCGGCGCGTCGCACGGCGCGAGGTCGAGCGCGTGCACCGCGAGCTCGTACGTCCCGGCGCACACGAGCGACAGCACCGGCAGCGGGCCGACGGCCGACGACGCCGGCGCAGTGGCCAGCGTGCGCGCCTCCGGCGAGGCGAAGAACTCCGCGACGGCGTCCCGGGCGCGGCGCAGCGAGTCGAGCACCTCGCCGTCGGTGGCCCCGCCATGGGCGGCGACAAGCGCCTCGTTGCGCTCGTCCGGCACCGACGTCGTGGTGGCGCCGCCGGCCCGGGCGGACTCGAGCACGGCCTGCAGCGGGCGGGAGTCCTCCCAGCTGCCCAAGTGGACACAGACGTCGCGGCCGGACCAGCCGGGCAGGCGGGAGGGCCGCGCAAGGTCGGCGGCGGCGGCGAGGTCGCAGAACGCCGACCAGGCCTCGACGACGGGCCCGGCGAGCGCCTCGGGCCCCAGGTCGGCGAGCCCCTGCGGCACGGCGGGGGCGGCAGTCGCGTCGCTGGCGGTCACGGCGTGATCCTCCCGGGCGGCGCGCGGGGGCGCACGCCGGGCGGGACCCGCCTCAGTCCTTGGGCAGACCGACGTACAGCATGCCGATCACGTCGCCGTCGGCGCCCCGAAGCGGTGAGTACGCCGCGTGGTACGGCCGGTCGACGACGACCGCCTGGCCGTAGTACGTCTCGCCGGCGAGGACGGCGGTGAGCACCGGGTTCGCCGTGCCGTCCGCCGTGCGCGGCGGGATCGACGTGCCGACGGCCCGCTTCCCGGCCTTCGTCACGACGTTCGTCGCCACGCGGAGCATCTCGCCGTCCGGGCCGACCCGCTGGAACACCGTGGCGGTCCCGCCGACGCGCCGCTTCACCTCGTCGACGACGGGCGTCACGCGCCGCGGGTCGTCGTTCTGGCCGAGCCACTCGGACCCGACGAGCAACCGGGGGAGCGCCGTGCTGCGGGAGCGGCCCGTGACCTGGTCGGTCACGGTCCAGGTGACGGACGTGCTGTCGAGCGTGACCTCGCCGCGGTCGGCGAGCACGTCCAGGGCGGTCGACAGTGCCGTGCGCAGGTACGACGAGCGCTGGGCCTCGGCGAGCCGTGCCGTCGAGGCGGCGATCTCCTGCGACCCGCGGGCCGCGTCGTCGACGCTCGACACGATCCTCGTCACCTGCGCCGACTGGTCGTCGACGGCCGTCACCGCCGCCTCCTGCAGGCTGTGGATCTCGAGGATCGTGGCGTGGACGGCGTCGATCGCGGTGACCGCGTCGGTCGTCTCGTCCTGCACCGCGGTGACCTGCCGGGCGACGGTGTCGGCGGCCTGCGCCGTGCGGGCCGCGAGCTGCTTGACCTCATGGGCCACGACCGCGAAGCCGCGGCCGAGCTCGCCCGCGCGCGTCGCCTCGATCGTGGCGTTGAGCGCGAGCATCCGGCTCTGCTGGGTGATGGCGGTGATCACCTGCACGATCTCGCTGATCTCCGTGCCGGCCCGCTGCAGGCGGAGCACGTGGTCGCGGACGGCGTCCGCCTGGCCGACCGCCGTGTCGGCGATCTGCGCCGCCCGACCGGTGCTCGACGCGATCGCCGTGATCGACGACTCCATCTCCGCAACGGCGGACACGACCTGGGAGAACCCGGCCTCGACCTGCGTGCTCGCGGCCGACAGCGCCGTCACCGCCGTGACGCTCTCCTCGAGCAGCCCGCCGGAGTCGGCGGGCGTGGCTGCGGGAGCGGCCCGGCGGGCTCCCGCGGCGGGGCGAGCGCCACGGGCTGGCGCGCGCGGGGCGAGCAG
>JALYNB010000323.1 GCA_030773395.1 Actinomycetota bacterium | reverse complement strand
GGTCAGAAGCGCGCGCCCCCGCGGAACCGCCGGAGCACTCCGCCGAGCCCACGCGCACTGCCGCCTCGCCCGCCGGCCGTCTGCCCGTCGACGGCCCGGCCGATGGTCTCGCCGACCCCGCCGGTGCCCGCCGTCGTGCCGGGCGCGCCGACCCCCCCGGTCGTGCCGTATCCGCCCGTGGTGCCGCGCCGCCCTCCGGCGACCCCGCGCAGCAAGCTCCCGAGGTTCATGGCCCTCCTCCTTCGTCGTCGACGACATCGGGCTGTTTCCCGGTGAGGGGACGCGGCAAGCGCGAGGGCGACCCGCCGGAGCACGCGTTCCCTCCGTTCCGGGCAGCGCCGCGGGCCGGCGTCCCGGGCGGCCGCACCCGTCGGCCGGACGTCAGTAGCGGCGGCCGCCAAACCGCCGCAGGAGCTGGCTCGCGAGGTCGCCGCCGCCCCGCGGGGCGTGCCCGCGGCCGCGGCGCCGGGCGAGCTCGCGGTCGACCATCCGCCCGATCGTCTCGCCGATGCCACCGCCCGAGTGGGGGGCGCCGGTGCCGTGGTGACCGGCAGAGCGGTAACCGTGGCCGCCATACCCGCCCCGTGGGGCGCGGCGGCCGCCGGCGAGCTCGCGCAGCAGGCGCTCGAGCTTCATGGGCTCCTCCTCGATCGTCGTCGTCGTCGGACCGTGGTCTTCCCCCGGGGGGTGCCGCCGACGCCCGCGCGGGAAGCCTCTCGACATGCCGCACGACAGGGACCTGCCGATGCCCGCGCTCGTGCGGCCGATGCTCGCCAGCGCCGGGCCGTTGCCCGCCGGCCCGGCTGACGCCCTGCACGGCTACGAGCTGAAGTGGGACGGCGTCCGCGCCGTCGCCTACCTCGACCGCGGCTCCGCGCGCGTCCTGTCCCGCACCGACCGCGACGTCACGGTCAGCTATCCGGAGGTCGGCGAGCTCGCCGCCGCCGTGCCGGGGCGCCGCCTCGTGCTGGACGGCGAGGTCGTCGCCTTCGACGAGGCGGGCCGGCCCAGCTTCGGTCTCCTGCAGTCGCGGATGCACGTGGCCCGGCCGGCCGACGTGCGGCGGGCCCGCGCGGCCGTGCCGGCGACGTACCTCGCCTTCGACGTGCTCCACCTTGACGGCCGGGACACGACGGGCCTGCCGTACGACGAGCGGCGGGAGCTGCTCGAGTCCCTCGACCTGGTGGGGCCGTGCTGGCAGGTCCCGCCGTCGTTCCCCGGCGGCGGGGAGGCGGTGCTGCAGGCGGCCCGCACGTCCGGGCTCGAGGGGGTCGTCGCCAAGCGGCTCGACAGCCGGTACGAGCCGGGCCGGCGGTCGGAGTGCTGGACGAAGGTGAAGGTCACCCGCACCCAGTCCGTCGTCGTGGCCGGCTGGAAGCCGGGCGCGGGCCGGCGCAGCGGGCTGCCCGGCTCGTTGCTGCTGGGCGTGCACACCGACGGCGCGCTGGTGTTCGCGGGCCACGTCGGCACCGGCTTCACCGACCGCGCGCTGCGTGACCTGGCCGAGCGGCTCGGCGCGCTGCGGCGGGAGTCGAGTCCGTACGACGGTGAGGTGCCGCGCGAGCACGCCCGCGACGCGGTGTGGGTGGAGCCGGTCCTCACCGGGGAGGTCGAGTTCGCCGAGTGGACGCGCGATGGGCGGCTCCGCCACCCCTCCTGGCGAGGGTTGCGGCCGGACGTCGCGCCGGAGGATGTGGAGCGAGAGCCGTGAGCCCTTCCGGCACCAAGGTGGCCGTCGACATCGAGGGCCGCCGGCTCGGCCTGTCCAACCTCGAGAAGGTGCTCTGGCCGGAGACCCACTTCACCAAGGGCCTGGTGCTCGACTACTACACCCGGGTCTCCCCCGTGCTGCTGCCGCACCTCCACGGCCGCCCGCTGACACTGAAGCGGTTCCCCGACGGCGTCGAGGGGGGGTCGTTCTACGAGAAGAACGCGCCGCGCGGCACGCCGGAGTGGGTCCGCCGCGAGCGGCTGCCCACGCCGGGCTCCTCGAAGGACCGGGAGACCATCGACTTCGTCGTCGTCGACGAGCTCGCGACTCTCGTCTGGGCCGCGAACCTCGCGAGCCTGGAGCTGCACACGCCGATGTGGCGGGTGGCGGAGCCGGGGTCGTGGCGGGGCGGTGACCCCGACCTCGTGGTGTTCGACCTCGACCCCGGCCCGCCGGCGACGGTCGTGGAGTGCTGCGAGGTCGCGCTGCTGCTGCGCGAGGTGCTCGTCGCCGACGGCCTGCAGCCCGTGGCGAAGACGTCGGGCAGCAAGGGTCTCCAGCTGTACGCCGCGGTCAGCGGCTCGACGTCCCGCGGGACGTCGGACTACGCGCGGGCGCTGGCGGAGCGGTTCGAGCGCAGCCACCCCGACCTCGTCGTGTCCCGGATGACGAAGGCCCTGCGGCCGGGGAAGGTGCTCGTCGACTGGTCGCAGAACAACGCGGCCAAGACCACGGTGTCGGTCTACTCCCTGCGGGCGCGGGCCCGGCACACGGTGAGCACGCCGGTGACGTGGGACGAGGTGGAGGCGTGCGCCGCTCCGGAGGACCTGGCGTTCCTGGCCGAGGAGGTGCTCGAGCGGGTCGAGGAGCACGGCGACCTGTTCGCCGCGCTCCTCGACCCGGGGCCGTCGCTGCCCGGCCGGTGACGGCGCGCCTGCAGGTCAGGCCGCCACGGGCTCGCCGGGCGCCGGTGGCGCCTCGCCCGCGGCGAGGCGGCCCAGCGGGGAGACGTCGAAGGCCTCGAGCAGGGCCGCCGGCCCGTCGTACACGTCGATCGCCCCGGCGTTGAGCAGCTCGGTCGGCCCCATGCCGCCGGTGAGCAGGGCCACGCAGGGGATCCCGAGCTCGCGGGCGGCCCGGACGTCCCACTCGGCGTCCCCGACGAACACGCAGTCGGCGGCGTCGAGGCCGGCCTTCGCCAGCGCGGCCTGCAGGATGTCGGGGTCGGGCTTGGACTCCTCCGCGTCCTCGGACGACGTGATCGCCTCGACGGCCTCCTCCGACCCCGCGAGCGCGCGCTTCTGGGCCTCGACCTCCGTCGCGGAGGCGCTGGTGGCGAGCACCACGGTCAGCCCCCGCGACGTGCAGTGCGTCAGCAGGTCCACGGCCCCGGGCAGGGCGGTCACCAGGTCGAGGAACGGCGCGAAGTGCTCGGTGTGCCCGTCGACCACGCGCTCGTCCTCGCGGCCCAGGGTCTCGCGGACCAGCCGGTCGGCGCCCATCCCGATCCGCCGGTGGATGTCGCGCATCGGCACCTCGATGCCGACGTCGTGGAAGGCCCGCCAGAAGGCGACCACGTGGAAGTAGGTCGAGTCGACGAGCGTGCCGTCGACGTCGAACAGGACGGCCCGGCGGGTCTGAGAGGTCATGGCAGCCCCGCTACCCCGTGAGTGCCGTCCGAGACGGGGTAGGGGCGGCGGCGCGAGGGGAGTGTGTCGGCGCGGCCACCCGCGCGATCGCCCTGCGACCAGCCCACCCAGCGAGAGGAACGACCGTGGCCGGAGTCCCGCCCAGCGAGCTCGACGACGAGCGCCTGACCCGCGAGATGGACCACCTGCACGAGACGCGGAACCGCACCGTGCGCACGGGGTCGGAGGACGCGCTGCAGGCCCACAGCGAGCGAATGCTCGAGCTCGAGGCGGAGTTTCTGCGGCGGTTCCCCGACGAAGGGGCGCCCGACCCGCTGCGCACGCGCTCCGGCAGCCGGGCAGCGGCGGGGCAGGACGCGGAGACCCCCGACGGTCGGCCCGATCGGAGCTCGCTGTGACTGAGCCCACCCTGCCGACCGCAGGCAGCGGCAGCGTCGAGGCGACCGTCGAGGACGTCCTCGAGCAGTCGGCCGACCTCGAGCCGGACGCGAGCGCCCCGGAGCGCGACCCGGAGAGCACGGACGCCGACGCCCTCGAGCAGGCGG
>JALYNB010000322.1 GCA_030773395.1 Actinomycetota bacterium | reverse complement strand
CCCTCGACGCGCTCCGACGGGGCCGGCACGTTCTCGTGGACGTGCCGGAAGGCGACGGAGATCGGCGTCTCCCCGGCGTACGGCGGGGCGCCGGTGAGCATCTCGACGCAGACGATGCCGGCGGCGTAGACGTCGGAGCGGGTGTCGGCGCGGCCGGACTCGACCTGCTCCGGCGCCAGGTAAGCGACCGTGCCGAGCAGGAAGCCCGAGGTGTTCGTGGCGCCCGACGGCTGGACGGCCCGGGCCAGCCCGAAGTCGGCGACCTTCACCCGGCCGTCGTCGGCCACGAGGACGTTCTCCGGCTTTACGTCGCGGTGCACCACCCCGGCGCGGTGGGCGGCGGCGAGGGCCGCGAGCACCGGCTCGAGCACGGCCACGGTCTCCGCGGCCGTCAGCGGGCCCTGCTCGCGGAGGACGTCGCGGAGCGTGCGCCCGTGCACGAGCTCCATGACGAGGTAGACGTGCGGGCCCTCGGTGCCCTGGTCGAACACGTTCACCACGTCGGGTGACGCCAGCCGCGCCGCGGCCTTCGCCTCCCGGATGAACCGGGCGACGAACTGCTCGTCCTCGGCCAGTGTCGGGTGCATGACCTTCACCGCAACCTCGCGGTCGAGCCGCAGGTCGAGGCCCGCGTAGACCGTCGCCATCCCGCCTCGGGCGATCCGCCGGTCGATGCGGTAACGGCCGTCGAGGCGCTGGCCGAGCATCGGGTCGGCCAGTCGGGTGTCCACGCGCCGAGTCTAGGGAGACGGGGCCCCGGCGGCCGGGGGCGCGCGGCGCTCCACCACGGGACGGGAGGTCACCGGGCCGGGAGTGTCACCCGGTGAGGAGCCGCCTTGCGGCCGTCAGGAGTAGCTGCGCTGCAGGGCGCGGACGTTCGCCACGTAGGACTTCGTCTCCTCGTACCACCCGTGCTCACGAACGGCCCTGAGCCCTTGGTAGTAGGCCGCGATCGTGTCCTGGACGTTCGCCTGGCTGCGGAGCACCTTGAGCAGGGCGACGCCGGCGGTGACGTTGTCGCGGACGTCATACGCGTCGAGGTCGCGCCCGACCACCCGCTCCATCCAGTCGACCGTGCTCGGCAGGACCTGCATGACGCCGATCGCGTTGGCCGACGACACGACGTCCTGCTGGAAGCCCGACTCCTGATCGGCGATCGCGAGGGCGAGGGAGGGGTCGACGCCGTACCGGCGCGCGGTGTCGCGGATGATCTGGCGCACCTCGGCCCGGCTGACGGACGGGGTGGAGGACCGGCGGCTGCGGGTCGCCGTGCCGCTGCCCTCGGAGCCGCCGCCGCTCCCGGAGGGGATGACGAGTGTGCGGCCCGCGTAGATGGTGCTGGACGACAGGCCGTTCGCGGATGCCAGGGCCTGCCGGCTCAGGCCGTACTGCGCCGCGATGCCCGACAGGGTCTCGCCCTGCGCGACCCGGTGACGCTTTCCCGAGCCGCTCGACGACCCGCTCGACGACTCGCCGCTCGAGCCACCGGAGCCGCTGATGCGCAGCTCCTGGCCGGCGAAGATGCGCGTGCTGGCGCCCATCCCGTTGATGTGCTGCAGTTCGGCCACCGTGATGCCGTTGCGCTGCGCGATGTGCGAGAGCGTGTCACCGGCGCGCACGTCGACGAATCCGGGGGCCGCGGCCGTCACGGCGACGGCCAGCAGCACCGGCAGGCCCAGCGACCGCGTGACCTGCGGGAAGCGGCGGCCCCCGGGGGCCCTCCCGGCGTCGGGGCCCGTGCCGCAGGTGGTGGCGGAAAGGCGGGGCGGTCGGGAGACGCGAGTGGACGCGCGGGTGTGCGCGGTTCCAGCGGTGTCAGTCACGGGCCGTCCAGGTTCGGGGACATCCGGGCCGATCAGCGCGGACCGGCGCACCCTAATCGCGAGGGCCAGGCGGTGACAAGTTGAGGGGGGCGCATTCTGCGTCGCGTCAACTCGACACGCGGTGTCACAGGCCGGTAATCGTAGGGGCATCGCCCGGTGACGGGCTGCCCGAGCGCCCGCGGCCGAATGCCTGACGCCGTCGCAGTAAAATCCGGGCCGTGACCGACGACCTCGGAGTCCCCGCGTGGCTACCCGTGCCGGACGTGGCCGAGCGGCTGGGTGTGCCCGTGACGCGCGTGCGGCAGCTGGTCCGCGAGGGTGCGCTGATCGCCCTGCGCCCGGGCGGCGGGCCGCTGCAGGTGCCTGCGGAGTTCGTGGCGGGCGGCGAGGTGCTGAAGGGCCTACCGGGCCTGATCACCGTGCTGCGCGACGGCGGCTTCGACGACGCCGAGGCCGTGCGATGGCTCTACACGCCGGATGACAGCCTGCCGGGCACCCCCGTGCAGGCGCTCGTCGCGGACCGGGGCACGGAGGTGAAGCGCCGGGCGCAGGCCATGGCGTTCTGACCTCCCGCGCCGACCGCTGGGCCTGCGGAGCAGGCCCGGTCAGGTGCGGGCCCGGTCAGCGGTGGGCCCGGTCAGCGGAGCAGGCCGAGGCTCTCCGCGCCCCGCTGGTTCGTGCCGGTCTCGCCGGACACGGGGTCGTCGGACAGGTACGACGAGATCTCCGCGATCCCGTATACCAGCACCGAGAGCACGATCAGCCCGATCAACACCAGCGTAATGATCATCGGTGTGCGGTTGCCGATGGCCGGGCCCTTGTTGGGCGTCTTCTGCCGGTCACCCGCCGCGCCCGACAACTGGTCGGCGTTCGGCGGCGTCTCCCCGGGCTGGACACCGCCTCCGGCCTCGAGACCGGCCGTGCGGGCCGGGTCGGGGTCGCGCTTGTCAGTGGCCATCAGGACTCCTAGGGGCGCACGGGCAGGGCCGGTCAGTCCGCTCCGGTGTCTCCGGGCGGGGGGTGCGGAAAACGCGCGGGACGGGGCCGGGTGCGGGCCCGTCGGCGC
>JALYNB010000321.1 GCA_030773395.1 Actinomycetota bacterium | reverse complement strand
GGTCAGGTCAGCGCCGCGGACGTCGCGCACGGGGCCGCCGTGCCGCAGGTCGGGCAGCGGCCGGCCTCGTCGCCGGCGGCCGGGTGCAGCAGTCGCGCGGCCGAGATGCGGACCAGCAGGGGCGCCCGCAGGAAGGGCGTCGCTGACGTGACGGCGGCCTCGGCGAGGACCGGGACGGCGCTGCCGGCGAGCCGGAGCGGGCCCAGGGCCGCGTCCCGCAGCCCGGCGACGGCGGCGCCCACCCCGAAGCTGTGGGCCTGCTCGAGCTCCTCAGACCAGCGTGGGCGCGCGGCCCCGCCGGTCACGCGGAGACCTCGTCGGACTCGGCGTCCTGCCGGGCCGGGACCCCGTCGGCCGGAGGCACGCGGTCCAGCCGCTCCGCCATGGCCTCGGCGATCACGTCCCACTCGTGCCGGGCCTGGATCGGCCGCAGCAGCCGGTCGCGGTCCGCGGTCGCGTGCTGGACGACCTGGCGGCAGGCGGCGGCGAAACCGGCGGCGTCGTCGGCGAAGTGCACGACGCGCTCGTAGTCGGCGACCACGTCGGGCACCCGGGTGGAGACGACGGGCAGTCCCGCCGCCAGGTACTCCAGCGTCTTCGTCGGGCTGATCGAGCGCGTGGCCTCGTTGAGGGCGAAGGGCATCAGCGCCACGTCGAAGGTCGCCATGACCTCGGGCAGTTCGTCGTAGGCGACCAGTCCCGGGTAGGAGAGGTTGGGCGCCTTCGGCAACGCCGCCTCGTCGATCTTGACGACGGGTCCGACGAGTCGGATGTCCCAGTCGGGCAGCGCCGCGACCAAGTCGCGCACGAGGTCGAGGTCCATCCGCTCGTCGATGACCCCCACGTAGCCGGCGACGGGCCGCTCGTGCCTGCCGCGCAGGAGTCGTGACCGCTCGTAGTGCGCGGTCTCCACGCCACTCGGGAACAGGTGGCACTCCGTCCGTCCCTGCGCGACGACGCCGCGGTGGAGCGACCTGCCCCCGGCGAACACGAGGTCTGCCTCGGCGAGGGCTGCGCGCTGCCGCAGGCGCAGGCCCTCTGGGGCCCGGCGAAAGGACGCGAGGTCGTCCATGACGTCGTACACGAGGCGGCCCGGCGCGAGCTGCCGGGCGAGCCCCACGCCCATCGGCGTGTAGAGCCAGACGTCTGGACGAGGCGAGCGCCCTGCCTCTCTCAGTCGCGCGTTCAGTAACCCCGCGTAGGCGTCCTCGGCGAGGTCGAAGCTGCCCGCGCGGTGGGGGTCGTCTGGCGTCGTGGACCACTCACGCGGCACCGCCAGCCAGACCCGGGTCACCCCGTCCCGCTCCTCCGAGCGGAGCTCGGGCCCTTCCACGTCGTCAGGCACAGGCTCCTCGAGGTACCAGGTCCGGGCACCGGAGGCCGCCCGCTGGCGGGCGAGCCGGGACACGAGGTGCTGCGGACGCTGCCACACCCACGGCCAGCGCAGGTGGGACAGGACCACCAGGTCGGGCGCGGACGGCGGCACGGGCTCCTCCTCGGGCACGGGGGCGGGGGCGACGAGCTGCGGCGGCACGCGCTCGGCCTCGGGCGGGTCCACCCAGTCCCAGTGCGCCATCTGGGGCAAGAAGCCCCGCAGCTGCTCGTCGCAGGGGGACTGGAAGCGGTACGCCGGGAGCTCCGAGGCCGGCGCCCCCCGGGCGGCCGCCTCCCAGACCTCGGTGAACGACGTCCGCCGTCGCGTGTCGTCGGCGTCGAGGCTGACGACGCCGACGGGGTCGGTGCGGCCGGCGGGACGTGCCAGCAGGGAGTCCCAGTCGCGGGAGTCCACCGAGGGGAACCAGCACAGCCCGCGCAGGTCGACCCCGCGGCCGACGGCCAGCTCGTACTGCTCGAGCACGTACCGCAGCCAGGACGCGCGGTCACTGGGCAGGCCCCGGATGTTCGTCTCGGACAGCAGTATCGGCAGCCCGTAGCGAGCCGCGTACTGCTCCGCGATCGCGGCGAACCCCACGGGGTGCGGGGACGGGGCGCCGCTCCCGGACTCGTCGTAGAACCACTCGGAGTGGCAGTAGTAGTCGAGGCCCAGCACGTCGACGCGCACCGGGTCCAGGTCGAGCAGCGACTCGCCGCCCGCCCGCAGGAGCAGGTCGAGGTACGGGCGGGCGCGGTCGAGGTCGCGCTGCAGCGCGAGGTCGAGCACGACGTGCCGCCGGTCGTTCGCGAGCGCGGCGTACTGCGCGGGCGCCCCCGGCGTGCCGCGGTGGTGCTCGGCCGTGTCGATCCATACGTGGGCGGCCTGCGGCAGCAGCTCCCGCCAGCACCGGGCCGCCTCCGACAGGCCGGGCAGCACCGAGCGGAGGAGCCGGACGAAGCCTTCCACGCCCCGGTCGTACGGCGGCCACAGCGCCTCCGAGCCGGCGAGGAAGAGCGTGGCGAACGGCTCGTTGAACACCGTGTACGCCCCCAGGTGCGGGTAGCGGCGCGCCGCCGCCTCGGCGAAGCGGACAAAGGCCCCGGCGAACCGCCGGTCGCGGAAGCCGTCGTCCAGCCACGCGGGGTGGCTCGTGTGGTGCACGAGGTCGACGACGACCTCGGCGCCCCGCTCGGCGAGGTACCCCAGCACGCGGTCGGGCTCGGACCAGTCGTGGTGGCCGGGTCGTGCCTCGATGCGGTGCCAGCGCAAGGGGTAGCGGAAGCGGGTCACTCCTGCCGCAAGCACCCGGTCGATGTCCGTCCGCCAGGCGCGGTCGTGCCCCGTCGTCTCGGCCACGTCGACGTCGTGGCCCGGCAGGTACGTCGTCTCGAACGCACTGTAGAACGGCGGCCGCGCCACGGGCGCGAAGAGCTCAGGGGTCACACAGGGTCCTCTCGTCGTCGCCGACGAGCGGCGACAGCGGCTCCCGCCGACGCGGGACCGACGGCTGGCTACTCAACCGTGGTCGCGCTGCTCCCCGGCACCCGGGACGGGCAAACAGCGAGCTGCCCTCACGCCCCATCTGTCCGAGCTCGGGCGTGGTCAGCCCGCGGTCGACCGCGGCTTGAGCCCGGCGAAGGGTCCGTGACGGTCAGGTCGCGCGACCGGAAGCGGTAGAGCGCCGCCGGCCGCCCACCGCTGCGATACGGGCCCGCGGTGCCTCCGCCGGCTCCAGCACCGAGCGGGGCAGCAGCACCCGCTGCAGGTTCGTCGCGTCGACCGGACAGCGCAGGGCCGCGGAGTAGACGGAGCGGAGCTCGGGCGCCGCCGTCCGCGACTCTCGCAGGACCACCCCGGGCTCCGCGCTGGACAAGTACGCCGTGCGCTGCGGCGGGGGCGTCGACCACCGTCTCGGCCTGGGCGACGAGGCGCTCGTCAAGGAACGACGTCCTGGCGCCGCGCCGGGGGTCCCGGTCGAGGTCGAGTGCGACACCGTCGAGCAGGTGTGGGAGGCGGTCGCCGCCGGGGCGACGCCCGTGCTGCTCGACGACATGGCGCTGTCGGACACCCGGGCCGCCGTCTGGGTGGCCCGGGACGGCAGGTAGTGTGCGCCCGGGGCCAGCGGCGGGCCGACGCTCGCCCGGGCCGGGGAGGTCGCGGGGACCGGCGTCGACTAGCTCGCCGTCGGGGCGCTGACCCACAGTGCGCCGGTGCTCGACCTGCGCGGCTTAGCCGGACAGGGCGTCGGGGCGCCCAAGCGAGTCAGACAGACTGGTCCCCTGCCGATCGACGTACAGGAGACCCGGTGAGCCACCCGCACCCCGAGCTCGGCCGTCCCCCGAAGCTGCCGAAGGGCGGCCTGCGCGTCATCGCGCTGGGCGGTCTCGGCGAGGTCGGGCGCAACATGACCGTCTTCGAGCACGCCGGCAAGCTGCTCGTCGTCGACTGTGGCGTGCTGTTCCCGGAGGAGCACCAGCCGGGCGTCGACCTGATCCTGCCGGACTTCACCGCGATCCGGGACCGGCTGGGCGACATCGCGGCGCTCGTGCTGACGCACGGCCACGAGGACCACATCGGGGGTGTGCCCTACCTGCTCAAGGAGCGGCAGGACATCCCCGTCGTCGGCTCCCGGCTGACGTTGGCGCTGGTGGACGCCAAGCTCAAGGAGCACCGGATCCGGCCCCGGCTCGTGCAGGTGGGGGAGGGTGACCGGCAGCGGTTCGGGCCGTTCGAGTGCGAGTTCGTCGCGGTGAACCACTCGATCCCGGACGGTCTCGCCGTTGCCGTGCGCACGGGTGCGGGGCTGGCCCTGCACACGGGCGACTTCAAGATGGACCAGTTCCCGCTCGACCGTCGCCTCACGGACCTGCGCGCCTTCGCCCGTCTGGGGGAGGAGGGCGTCGACCTGTTCCTCACCGACTCGACGAACGCCGAGGTGCCCGGCTTCACCACCTCGGAGCGCGACCTCGTGCCCGCGATCGAGACCGTGTTCCGCACCGCGCCCCGGCGCGTGATCGTCTCGAGCTTCGCCAGCCACGTGCACCGCGTGCAGCAGGTGCTCGACGTGGCGCACGAGCACGGGCGCAAGGTGGCGTTCGTCGGCCGGTCGATGGTGCGCAACATGGGGATCGCCCGAGAGCTCGGCTACCTCGACGTCCCCGACGGCCTCATCGTGGACTTCAAGGAGCTCGAGAAGATGTCGCCGAAGAAGGCGGCGATCATCTGCACCGGCTCGCAGGGCGAGCCGATGGCCGCCCTGTCCCGGATGGCCAACCGCGACCACGTCATCCGCGTCGGCGAGGGCGACACCGTGCTGCTGGCCAGCTCGCTGATCCCCGGCAACGAGAACGCGGTCTACCGGGTCATCAACGGCCTGGCCCGGTGGGGGGCGAACGTCGTCCACAAGGGCAACGCGAAGGTCCACGTCTCGGGCCACGCGAGCGCCGGCGAGCTCGCCTACTGCTACAACATCGTCGAGCCGCGGAACGTCATGCCCGTGCACGGCGAGTGGCGTCACCTCAGGGCCAACGCCGACATCGCGATCCGAACGGGGATCGACCCGGAGCGCGTCGTCGTCGCCGAGGACGGCGTCGTCGTCGACCTCGTCGACGGCCGGGTCAAGGCGACGGGCAAGGTCCCGGCCGGCTACGTCTACGTCACCGGCACCACGGTGGGAGGCATCGACGAGGCGTCGCTGAAGGACCGGCGGACGCTCGCGAGCGAGGGCGTCATCACGGTGGTGGCGATCGTCGACACGCAGGCCGGGCGGCTGGCGGAGCCCCCGGACTTCCTCGTGCGGGGCTTCGAGCCGCACGAGGCGACCGTCCGCGAGTCGGTGCCCGCGATCGAGAAGGCGCTGGCCGGCACGGCGGAGCAGGGCGTGCGCGACCGCCGGCAGCTCGAGGACCGCATCGCCCGAGCGGTGGCGCAGTGGGCCTGGCGCACACACCGGCGCAACCCGATCGTGCTCCCGGTAGTGGTCGAGGAGTAGTCAGCCCGGAGCGTCAGGGCACGAGCGCGGCCGCCACGTCGCCGGCCCACTCCAGCAGGAGCACGGTGGCGTCGTCCTGCAGCGACCCCTGCTGGTGCTCCAGCACGTCGCGGATGAGGCGGCGCAGGGTCTCCGGTGGCGGCTGGCCCAGCGACTCCTCGCGGGTGAGCAGGTCCAGCAGCCGGTCGAGGCCGAAGAAGACGCCGTCGGCCGACCGCGCCTCCACGACGCCGTCGCTGAAGAGCAGCAGCCGGTCACCGGGCTGCAGCTGCGTCGTCAGCATCCGGTCGTCGCGCTCCCCGAACCCGAGCGGGAACCCGGGGTCGACGTTCGCCTCACCCACGGGCCGGCCGTCGCGGATCAGCAGCGGTGCCGGGTGCGCGGCACAGAGCAGGCTGAGCGTGCCGGTGGTGAGGTCGAGGCGGCCGAGCACGCCCGTCACGAAGCTCTCGGTGCCGAACTGCTCGGCGAGGACGCGGTCGACGACCGCGGCCGTGCTCGTCAGCTCCAGCTCGCTGCGTCGGGCGTTGCGGTACGCCGCCAGCGCGACGCTCGCCAGCAGCGTCGCCGACAGGCCGTGCCCCATGCCGTCGAACACGGCGAGGTGGAGGACGTCGCCCTGCAGGCTGTAGTCGAAGGCGTCACCGCCCACCTCGTGCCAGGGCTCGAGCTGCGCGCTGAGGGCGAACCGCCGCGTCGCGAACGTCGTGGGCGGCAGCTGCCGCCACAGCAGCTCCGCGGCCACGCCCATGGGGGTGCCGCGCCGGACCCGCTCGTACGCGTCCGTGTACTGGCTGCGGCTGACGACGAGCTCGGCGAGCAGCCCGGCCAGACTGAGGGCGGGCCCGCGCAGCCCGTCGAGGTCGGTGGGGTGGTCCGCCCGGAGCTCCAGGACGCCGAGCCGCTCCGCGCCGTCCAGGAGGGGCACCCAGAGGCGGGCGCCGCCCGTCGTGCCGGTCAGCACCTCGGTCATCCGGTAGGCGCGGCCGGCGAGCGTGCCCTCGAGGCCGAGGGTTGCCGGCCCCTCGTCGGCGCCCAGCGGCAGGAGGAACAGGGTGGCCTGGTCGCGGGAGATCAACCAGAGGCGCGCGCCGGCGGCGCCGGCGAGGCGGGCCGCCTCGTCCGCCAGGCCGGGGAGGTCCTCCGGGGCCATCAGGTGGGAGCGGTCGACGAGCCAGGCGAGGGCTGCTCCCGGACCGGCCTCGCTGCCCACCAGTCCTCCGACTCCGGCTCCGGCCGGTCGCCCCGGGTGGCGCTGCTGCGTCCGCCGCTCTCAGGCTACGGCGCAGCGCCCCGGTGCACCGGCGCACAGCAGTCTTCGCCCGCCGTCAGTGCCCCCACGGACCGCGGCCGCAGGGCCGCTCGCGGACCCCGGCGTGCCGGAGGTCACAGCGGTCCGGGGAGGGCACTTTCGGCAGGGCCGGTTCTGGGCAGGAGGAGCCCGTCGCCGTGCGGGTGCGGCACCGGTGCTCGACGAGGAGGTCACGCGTGGCAGGCAAGCCTCTCTGGCGGAAGGCGTTCGACGCCGTCGAGCGGCCCGTGGGCAGCCGCCTCGAGAGCGCGGTGCAGACCGAGGAGTTCGCCGCGGTGCTCTCCTTCACGACCCAGGCCCAGGCTGAGGCGCGCCGCCGCCTCGAGCGGGTGACCCGCCGCGTGCTGCACGCCGTGAACATGCCGGCGGGCAGCGACATCAAGCGGCTGCACGACCAGATCGCCGGTCTCGACCGCCGCCTGCGCGAGGTGCAGGACGAGCTCGAGGCCGCCCGCCGCGGAGAGGACTGACTGCCCATGGTCTCGGTGACTTCGGTGACCCGCGCCCCTGCCGACCTGCTCAACCGCGTCCGTCAGGACGCCGAGCGCAGCGTGCTGCGGGCCCGCAACGGCGTGAAGTACGTCGCCGGCGTCGACCGCCCGAAGGTCGGCGTCACGCCGAAGCAGACGGTCTGGCGTCGCGACAAGGTCGAGCTCTGGCGCTACGACAGCGACGACGTGCGCTACCGGCCGCCGCTGCTCATCGTCATGAGTCTCATCAGCCGCAGCTACATCCTCGACCTGATGCCGGGCAACAGCCTCATCGAGCAGCTGCGCGACGCGGGGTTCGACGTCTACCTGCTGGACTGGGGCATCCCGGACGAGCGGGAGGCGCAGCACACGCTGGAGACGTACGTCGACGACTACCTCCCGCGGGCCGTCCGCAAGGTCGCGGAGGTGTCGGGCACCGACGACGTCAACGTGCTCGGCTACTGCTACGGCGGGATCCTGTCGCTGCTGCTCGCGGCCCGGCACCCGGAGCTGCCGATCCGCGGCCTCGCCGTGATGGCGGCGCCGGTCGACTTCGACAAGATGGGGCTGTTCAACACGGTCCTGGAGCGGCTCGACCCGGAGGCCATCATCGACGACAGCGGCAACGTGCCGCCCGACGTCATCGCCAACAGCTTCAAGGTGCTCAAGCCGACGACCGACCTGTCGACCTACGCGACGCTCTGGCAGAACCTGTGGAACGACAAGCAGATGGAGGCGTTCCAGGCCATGGGCCAGTGGACGCGCGACCACATCCCGTTCCCGGGCAAGGTGTTCAAGCAGACCGTCGGGCTCATGCGGGACAACGCGCTCGTCGAGGACAAGGTCGTGCTTGGCGGCAAGCCGGTGCACTTGTCCGACATCCGCTGCCCGTTTCTCAACGTCATGGCGGAGAACGACCACATCGTGCCCGGCCCGTCCGCCGCGCCCGTGATCGACCTGGTCGGTTCGGAGGACAAGTCCGAGCTGAAGCTGCAGGCCGGCCACGTCGGGCTCGTCGCCAGTCGGCAGGCGAAGACCAAGACGATCCCCAAGATTGCGGAGTGGCTGGTCGCGCACAGCGAGCCCGTCGGCGCGTCGTCGGAGTCGCCGGCCGAGGCCGCCGAGGCGGCCGCGGCGCGCGCCTGAGCCCCCCGACCCAGTCGCAGATCCGAGCAGTCCCAGACCCGAGGCGAGGAGCAGCATGGAGATCCGCCCGTTCGGCGCGCGCGACGTACCGGCTGTCCAGGACCTGTTCGCGAGGATCCCGGAGGGCGACCGCACGTTCTTCAAGGAGGACGTGCGCGACCCGTGGTACGTCGCCTCGTGGGTCGACGCTCCCGGGCGTCGTCTGCTCGCGGTCGAGGGCGACCGGGTGCTCGGCTATGTGGCCGTCGTGCCGCTGACGGGCTGGTCCTCGCACGTCGCCGAGGTGCGCCTCGTCGTCGACCCCGAGGCGCGGGGCCAGGGCCTGGGTCGCGAGCTCGCCCGCCGCGCCCTGCTCGAGTCGCTGGAGCTCGGCCTCGCCAAGATCTTCGTCGAGGTCGTCTCGACGCAGGTGCCGGCGATCGGCATGTTCGAGGCGATCGGGTTCCAGCCCGAGGCCGTCCTGCGCGGACACGTGAAGGACGCCGAGGGCGGGGCCCACGACCTCATCGTGCTGGCGCACCTCGTCGACGACACGTGGGCGGGGCTGGCGACCGCGGGGATCGACGAGGCCGTCGGGGCCTGACGGTGGGGCCGGCGGCGCACCGCGACGCGGCCCCATCTGCCCCGGAGCAGCCGGACCGTCGCCGGTCGTCAGCGCGGCGCGGCCGCCGCGTGGCGTCGCGCGAGCTCGACGTAGGCCGTCGCGTTCGTGCGGATGTGCTCGCGCTCCTCCGCGGTCAGCGACCGCCGCACCTTGCCGGGCACGCCCGCCACGAGGCTCCCCTCCGGGACCTCCGTCCCCTCGGGAACGAGCGCCCCCGCGGCGATGAGGCTGCCCGACCCCACCGTCGCGCCGTTGAGCACCGTGGCATTCATGCCGACCAGCACGTCGTCGCCGATGGTGCAGCCGTGCAGCACGGCGCCGTGGCCGACCGAGACCCCGCTGCCGAGCGTCACCGGGTGGCCCGGGTCGACGTGGACCACGCAGCCGTCCTGGATGTTGCTCGTCGGTCCGATGCGGATCGTGTCGAAGTCGCCGCGGAGCACGGCGCCGTACCAGATGCTCGCCCCCGCGGCGAGGTGGACGTCGCCGGCGAGGACGGCGCCCGGGGCGGTCCAGGCCTGGGGGTCGACGCTCGGGGCGGTGTCGCCGAGTGCGATGCGCATGGTCCTCCTCGTGGTGCGGGTGAGGCCCCCGACCTACCGTCCCGGGTGGCGAACGGGCAAGTCGCCGTGCGGCCCGACGCCGAGCGGCCGGTGCGCGGGGCCAGCGGTACCGTGCGCCAGATGGGCAGCCGGGAGCGCAGTCGCGGTCGCCGGTCGGTCGTCCCCGCCGGGTCCGGCTGGTGACACCGGCCGGTGTCGTCGTGGTCGGCAGCGGTCAGGCCGGGGCCACGCTCGCCCTGGGGCTGCGCCGCCGCGGGTGGTCCGCTCCGATCACGCTGGTCGGCGCCGAGCCCGGCCCGCCGTACCAGCGGCCACCGCTGTCGAAGGGCTTCCTCGCGGGGTCCGTGCCCGAGGCCGACCTGCTGCTCGAGCCGGACGTCACGGCGTACGCCGATGCGGGCGTGGAGCTGGTCGCCGGCGACCGGGTGCTGGCCGTGGCGCGGGGGGACCGCGTGGTCCGCACGGCCTCCGGCCGCGCCCTGCCGTATGACGACCTCGTGCTCGCCGTCGGCG
>JALYNB010000320.1 GCA_030773395.1 Actinomycetota bacterium | reverse complement strand
GTCGTGCTCGACGTGGAGGGGCGCGCGGTCGAGGTAGCGCCGGAGACGCTCGCGGGGCACCTCGCGCTGGAGGTCGGGGAGTCGGGGGACCTCGCGCCCGTCGTGGACGGCGAGGCGCTGCACGGCGCGCTGGCCGGGCCGCTGGCCGGTGTGGAGCAGCCCGCGGTGGACGCGGCGTTCGAGACCGACGGTGAGGCCGTCCGCGTGGTGCCGTCGAGCCCGGGGCGGACGCTGCCGGCCGCGGCGCTGGCGGGCGCCGTGGAGTCGGTGGTGCTCGAGCCGGCTCCCCGTCGTGCCCCGGTCACCCTGGTGGTCACCGAGCCCGAGCGCACGACCGCGGAGGCCGAGGCGCTCGGTGTCGTGGAGCGGGTCTCGACGTTCACGAGCCAGCACCCGTGCTGCCAGCCGCGGGTGCGCAACATCCACCGCATTGCGGACATGCTCGACGGCCACCTCGTGCTCCCCGGTGAGGAGTTCAGCCTGAACCGAGTGGTCGGGGAGCGCACGCGGGCGAACGGCTTCGTGCCCGCGCCGCAGATCAGCGAGGGCCGGTTCACGGACGGCGTCGGCGGTGGCATCAGCCAGTTCGTCACGACGATGTTCAACGCGGTGTTCTTTGCCGGTCTGCAGGACGTGCAGCACACCCCGCACAGCTACTACATCAGCCGCTACCCGCCGGGCCGCGAGTCGACGGTCTCCTACCCCGAGCCGGACTTCCGCTTCCGCAACGACTCGGAGGCCGCGGTCCTCGTCGACACGGCGTACACGGAGCGCTCGATCACCGTGTCGTTCTACGGCACCAAGCGCTACGACATCGAAGCGGTCGCCGGGCCGCGTCGCGACGTGACGAGCTACCGCACCGTGTACGACCCCGACGGGGACTGCGAGCCGATGAGCGGCGGCAACGGCTTCGACATCACGGTCACGCGCGTGTTCCGGCAGGGCGGCGTCGAGGTGCGGCGGGAGGACTTCGAGACGACGTACAAGCCGCAGCCGCGGGTCATCTGCTCGCCGCGGCCGGCTCCGCGTCCGTCGCCGTCCCCGTCCCCGCGGCCGTCCGGGTCGCCGACTCCCGCGGCGAGTCCGCAGGCCGAGGTGGAGCCGGAGCCCGCCGTGGGCGACGAGCCCCAGGGATGACGGCGGCCGTGCTCGGCGACCGGATCCCCGGCGCCGCCGACCCCGACGCGGTCTTCGACGCGCTGCTCGCCTGGACGACCGACAACGGGCTCACGCTGTACCCCGCGCAGGAGGAGGCGCTCCTCGAGGCGGTCTCCGGGGCGAACGTCATCGTGAGCACGCCCACCGGCTCGGGGAAGAGTCTCGTCGCGGCGGGCGCGCACTTCGCCGCCCTGGCCGACGGCCGGCGCACGTTCTACACCGCCCCCATCAAGGCCCTGGTGAGCGAGAAGTTCTTCGCGCTCATCGACACGTTCGGCGCCGACCGCGTCGGGATGATGACCGGCGACGCGAGCGTGAACGCGGGCGCACCGCTCATCTGCTGCACGGCTGAGGTGCTGGCGGGGATCGCGCTGCGCGAGGGCCGGCGAGCCGACGTCGGCCAGGTCGTGATGGACGAGTTCCACTTCTACGCCGACCCGGACCGCGGCTGGGCGTGGCAGGTGCCGATCGTCGAGCTGCCGCAGGCGCAGTTCGTGCTCATGTCGGCGACGCTCGGCGACGTCACGCCGTTCCGCGACGACCTCACGCGCCGAACGAGCCGCCCGACCGCGGTTGTCACGTCCACGGAGCGGCCCGTGCCGCTGCTGAACTCCTACGTGCTGACACCGCTGCACGAGACGCTCGAGGAGCTGCTGCAGACGAACCAGGCGCCCGTCTACGTCGTGCACTTCACCCAGGCCGCCGCGATCGAGCGGGCGCAGGCGCTGATGAGCGTCAACGTCTGCTCGAAGGCCGAGAAGGAGGCCATCGCCGAGCTGATCGGCGACTTCCGCTTCTCGCCCGGCTTCGGCAAGACGCTGTCGCGGCTCGTGCGGCACGGCATCGGCGTGCACCCCGCCGGCATGCTGCCGAAGTACCGCCGCCTCACCGAGCAGCTCGCGCAGGCGGGCCTGCTGAAGGTCATCTGCGGCACGGACACGCTCGGCGTGGGCATCAACGTGCCCATCCGCACGGTGCTGTTCACCGCCCTGACCAAGTACGACGGCAGCCGCGTGCGCACTCTCAAGGCCCGCGAGTTCCACCAGATCGCCGGCCGCGCCGGCCGGGCGGGCTACGACCGGGCCGGGTACGTCGTCGTGCAGGCGCCCGAGCACGTCATCGAGAACGAGCGCGCCCTCGCGAAGGTCGGCGACGACGCGAAGAAGCGCCGCAAGGTCGTGCGCAAGAAGGCGCCGGAGGGCTTCGTCTCCTGGTCGCAGCAGACGTACGAGAAGCTCGTCGCCGCGGAGCCTGAGCCGCTCACGAGCCACTTCCGCGTGACGCACGCGATGCTGCTCGACGTCATCGCCCGCCCCGGCGACGCGTTCGCCGCGATGCGGCACCTGCTGACGGACAACCACGAGCCCCGGCCGCGGCAGCGCCGGCACATCCGCCGGGCCATCGCCATCTACCGCGCGCTGCTCGAGGCCGGCGTCATCGAGCGCCTCGACGTGCCCGACGACGAGGGGCGCACGGTCCGGCTCACCGTCGACCTGCAGCCCGACTTCGCGCTGAACCAGCCGCTGTCGCCGTTCGCGCTCGCGGCCTTCGACCTGCTGGACCCCGCGTCGCCGACGCATGCGCTCGACGTGCTCAGCGTGCTCGAGGCGACGCTCGACGACCCGCGCCAGGTGCTCGCCGCGCAGCGTGACAAGGCGCGGGGCGAGGCCGTCGGGCAGATGAAGGCCGACGGCCTGGAGTACGAGGAGCGGATGGAGCGGCTCGAGGAGGTCACCCACCCGCAGCCGCTCCGCGAGCTGCTTCAGGAGACGTTCGAGGTCTACCGGCGCGGGGCGCCCTGGGTCGCCGACTACCAACTGTCGCCGAAGTCGGTCGCGCGCGACCTGTACGAGCGCGCGATGGGCTTCGGTGACTTCGTCGCCCACTACTCCCTGGCCCGCTCAGAGGGGCTCGTGCTCCGCTACCTCGCCGACGCGTTCAAGGCGCTGCGGCAGACGGTGCCGGACGAGGTGCGCACCGAGGAGCTGCGCGACCTGCAGGAGTGGCTCGGCGAGCTCGTGCGCCAGGTGGACTCGAGCCTGCTCGCGGAGTGGGAGCAGCTGCGCGCGCCGACGGTGGAGCAGGCGCTGCAGGTGGCCCGGGCCGCCGACGCCGGGCCGCCGCCCATCACCGCCAACCGGCGGGCCTTCCGCGTGCTCGTGCGCAACGCCCTGTTCCGGCGGGTCGAGCTCGCCGCGCTCCGCCGTACCGACCTCCTCGGCGAGCTGGACGCCGACAGCGGCTGGAGCGCCGAGGCGTGGGCCGAGGCGCTCGACGCGTACTACGCGGAGCACGACGAGATCGGGACGGGCCCGGACGCCCGAGGCCCGGCGCTGCTGCTCCTCACCGAGGAGCGCGACCGCTGGCTCGCGCGGCAGGTCTTCGACGACCCGGCGGGCGACCACGACTGGGGGATCAGCGCGGAGGTGGACTTGGCGGCCTCCGACGAGGCCGGGGCTGCCGTCCTCCGGGTGACGGCGGTCGACCGGCTGTAGGAGCGCTCGGCGTGGCGCGTGTGCTGGCTGCGGGAGGGGTGCGCAGTGCTTGCGTGTTGTTGCCGGCGCCGGAATGACAACTCCGCCGGCCTGCGGCCGCAGGTCGCGGCGACAACACGCAGCCGTCCCAGGGGGCGCCACCCGTCCAGGCCGTGCGGAGGGGCCGCCGGCCCGGCGGCCCGCGTCAGCGCGCGACCAGACCCAGCGCCAGGTCGAGGCCGAGCAGGCGGTCGAGCGCCAGGAAGGCCTCCATGCGCGCGCCCGCCGGGACCGACCCGTCGACCTCCAGGTCGCGCAGGAGTCCCAGCGCCCGCGCGGTGTCGAGCCCGTCGTCCACGGCGGCAGTGACGGACGCGACGGCGTCCACGGGGGGCGCGGCCGAGGGGAGCCGGGCCCACTCGCCCACCCGGCGCCGCCACCGCGCCAGCTCCTCCGCCGCCCCGGGCAGGCCGGCCGGGTCGACGTCGTCGGGAAGGGGGGTGGTGAGGAGCAGCAGCCGCACGGCGAGCGGGTCCGCGGGACCGTGGGGGCGTGACCAGGGGCGTACGGCGAGCGTGTGCTCCGCCGGCACGGCCACCTCGCCGACGGCGACGTCGACGGCGTCCAGCCACGGCACGTCCGGAGGCGGCACGTTCAGGTCGAGGCGGTCCGGCCCCGCGCGGCCACGGTCACGGCGACGCGGTGCCCGGCGGCGGCCCGACGCAGGGTGTCGCCGACGACGGCGGCCCGGCGTAGCGTGCGGCCTGGGATCGGCTGCCCGCCGGGCAGCCTCAGGCCCGCCATCAGTTGAGGCGGGCGCGCAGCGCGCGGGCGGCGCGCTCCACCGCCAGCGCCGTCTCGGGGTCGACGGCGCGCACCGCGTCGGCGTACGCCCGCAGCTCGTCCCCACCCTCGGAGAACCTGCCGAGCCGTCCGAGCACCTCTCCGCGCTCCCGCCGCAGCGCGGCCGGGTGCCGCGGCAGCAGCAGCGCCAGCTCCACCGACCACAGGTGGGTGCGCGTCGACGCCAGCGACGGGTCGGGTCGGGCGGACAGCGCGCGGATGTTCGTCAGCACGCGCAGGAGCAGCGTGTCGGGCGGCGTCGGCTCGAGGTCGGAGCGCACCAGGCCCCGCCCGGTCAGGGACCGCACCTGGGCGTCGGCCTCCTCCCGGGCGAGTAGGCGGCCGCCGTGGAACGGGTCGACGAGCTGGGCCTGCCCGGGCTCGCCCACGCCGACGACGAAGTGGCCGGGCAGGCCCACCCCGTGCGCCGGGACGCCCAGGCGGCGCGCCACCTCGAGCCAGACGACTGACAGCAGGATGGGCAGGCCGCGGCGGCGCTTCAGCACCTCGTGCAGCAGCGACGACCGCAGGTCGGGGGCCTCCTGCGCGACGCCGGAGAACCCGGCCTCGTCCCCCAGCGCCCGCTGCAGCCCCTCCGCGAGGTCGCGGGGCTCCTGCCGGCCGCGCACGTGGGGCCCCGCCGCCGCGGCGAGGGCGTCGAGGTCGGACAGGAACGCGTCGGGGTCGAGCCCGGGGTCGGCCTCCTGCGCGAGGAGCAGGCAGGCCCGGGCGAGGTCGACGGGGTCGGCCCGCACCACCGCGGCGAACGCCGCGCGGCTGGCTGCGGTCACCGCCGACCCTCTCGCCGGACGGGCGGCGGGGGCACCCGCTTCGCGGCTACCACCGCGTGCTCCTCCACGGTCACGTGCTCCCCGGAGCGGACGCGGACGACGAGCTCGCCCCGGGTCCAGGCGACCAGGTCGCCGAGCACGTCGCCGAGCGGTGGCTCCCCAGGGGCGGCGTCGCGGCGACGGCGCCGGACGACGACGCGCGAGCCGACGTCGTCGGGCGTCAGTGCCACGCGGTAGAGGGGGGCGACCGGGCCCGGCACGGGCTCCCCCTCGTCCGTCACGACAGCGGGGTTCCCAGCAGGACTGCCGGCATGCCCCCCACCCCGTGTGCGGGCTCCCGCGCAGTGCGCCCCCGGGGTGAGTGGGAGCGTCGGGCCGGGGATACTGGCCGCAGCAGCCGGGGCCCGACCCTCGCCCCGGCCTCCAGCACCGGAAGGACCCTCGTGACCTACGTCATCGCCGAGCCCTGTGTCGACCTCAAGGACAAGGCCTGCATCGAGGAGTGCCCTGTCGACTGCATCTACGAAGGCAAGCGGTCGCTCTACATCCACCCTGACGAGTGCGTCGACTGCGGGGCGTGCGAGCCGGTCTGCCCCGTCGAGGCGATCTTCTACGAGGACGACGTGCCCGGGCAGTGGAAGGACTTCTACAAGGCCAACGTGGAGTTCTTCACGGAGACGACCGACATCGGCTCCCCAGGTGGCGCCTCCAAGGTCGGCCCGGTCGACGCCGACCACCCGGTCGTCGCGGCGCTGCCGCCGCAGCAGACCGACCACTGAGCTTCGGGCACCCGCCCCGGTCGCTGGCCTCGCGGGGCAGCACCGTGACCGACCAGCCGACCGACCAGCCGACAGACCGCAGCACGGCGCGGCTGCCGGACTTCCCCTGGGACAGCCTGCGCCCGTACGCCGACCGTGCCCGTGCGCACCCGGGCGGCATCGTCGACCTCTCCGTCGGCACGCCCGTCGACCCGACGCCCGCGTTCGTGCAGGACGCGCTGCGGGCCTCCTCCGACGCTCCCGGCTACCCCCTGACGGCGGGCACGCCGGCGCTGCGCCGCGCCGCGGAGGGCTGGCTGCGCCGTCGCCTCGGCGTGACGGCCGAGGTCGGGGTCCTGCCCACGGTCGGGTCCAAGGAGCTCGTGGCCCTGCTCCCGAGCCTGCTCGGCCTGCGAGCGGGTGACCGGGTGCTGCACCCCGAGCTCGCCTACCCGACGTACGACGTGGGCGCCCGGATCGCCGGGGCCGCGCCGGTGCCGGTCCGGGCCCCGGAGCGGCTGCCGGAGGACCCCGCGGGCGCCCGGCTGCTGTGGCTGAACACCCCGGCGAACCCGACCGGCGAGGTGCTCGGGGTGGAGGCGCTGCGCGCTGCTGTCGCGTGGGGCCGCCGGCACGGCGTCCTGGTCGTGAGCGACGAGTGCTACCTCGAGCTCGGCTACGACGTCGAGCCGCGCAGCGTGCTCGCGCCGGAGGTGGTCGGCGACGACGCGACGGGCGTGCTGGCCGTCTCGTCGCTGTCCAAGCGGTCGAACCTGGCCGGCTACCGGCTCGGGCTCGTCGCGGGCGACCCCGCCGTCGTCGCCGCGCTGCTCGAGGTGCGCCGCCACGCGGGCATGATCGTGCCAGCGCCGGTGCAGGCGGCCGGGGCGGTGGCCCTCGGGGACGACGAGCACGTGGCCGAGCAGAGGGCCCGGTACGCCGCCCGCCGGGCGCGGCTCCGGCCCGCCCTCGAGGCCGCGGGCTGGCGGGTGACGCACTCGCAGGCGGGCCTCTACCTCTGGGCCGCGGCGGAGGGTCTCGACGCCTGGGGCTCGGTCGACCGGCTCGCCGGGTTGGGGATCCTCGCCGCACCCGGCGCGTTCTACGGAGCCGCCGGCGCCGACCACGTCCGCGTGGCCCTGACCGCGACCGACGAGCGGGTGGAGGCCGCCGCGCAGCGCCTGGAGTCGTCGGCCCCCGCGTGAGGCCACTGTGACTGCTTGCACGGGTGATTCACTCGCTTGCAACTGTTGCACAGCGAGGACCGGGGGCATCGTGGATACATGCCCCAGCAGGACCCGGCCCGGCGGGACGGCAGTGTCGCCCTCCCGACGGAGGTCCGGCTGCGGGACGGCACCCCGGCGCTGGTCTGGCCGCTGCTGCCGGAGGACCGGGAGGGCCTCCGCGTCGCCTACGACGCCCTGTCGCCCGAGTCCAAGCACCGCCGGTTCCTGTCGGACGTGCAGACCCTGTCCGACGGGCTCCTGCGCCTGCTCGTCGACGCGGTCGACGGCGTGGACCACATCGCGCTCGTGCTCGTCGCCTTCCCGCCCGACGGTCCGGAGCAGCTGGTCGGCGTCGGACGTCTCATCCGCCACCGCGAGCAGCCGGACAGCGCGGATGTCGCCGTCACCGTGCTCGACGCCTGGCAGGGCCGCGGGGTCGCCTCGGTGCTCCTGTCCGAGCTCGTACGACGACGCGGAGCGGGGGTGGGGCGGCTGGCCACGCAGGTCGCCACCGGCAACCCGGGGTCGCTCGCGATGCTCCGCCGCCTGGGTGACTTCCGGGTGACCGGCGTGGACTGCGGCGTGTACGACGTCGAGGTCGACCTGCTGCGCGCGGGCTGACGTCGACCCGTTTGCGTCCCCGCCCCGCGGTGACCTCACGACGGGACACGACACCCACGTCGAGGAGGACACATGCCGGAGCCCGGGAGCCACGCCTACGACGTCCAGCGTCAGCGGTTGCGGGCGCAGTACGACCACGAGGGCACGCCGGACAAGAACGCGACGGTCGCCGCGAACGAGGAGCTCCAGGGGGGCCGGGCGACCGGGTCTGCGCGGATGGCGGCGGACGACCGCGTCGAGGGTCCCGCGGGCGAGCGCTCCGGCGGTGGCGACCCGGGCAACGTCCTCGAGCTGCGCACCACGGCGTTCAACGACGGGGCGCCTATCCCCAGGCGGTACGCCAAGGACGGGGAGGACGTGTCGCCGGCGCTGCAGTGGTCCGGCGTCCCGGAGGGCACCGTCGAGCTGGTGCTCATCTGCGAGGACCCGGACGCGCCGAACGGCACCTGGCTCCACTGGGCGATGACGGGCATCGACCCCTCGACGACGTCCGTCGACGAGGGGGAGCAGCCTCCCGGCGCCACCGCGTGGCGCAACGACTACGGCGACGAGGGCTGGGGCGGGCCGCAGCCGCCGGTGGGCGATGAGGCCCACCGCTACGTGTTCCGCCTCTACGCCCTGCCCGAGCCGGTCGACGTGGGCCCGGAGGAGGGCATCCAGGCCCTGCGGCAGGCCGTCGAGGCGAAGCGCACCGCGGTGGGCACCCTGGTCGGCCGCTTCGCACGCTGATCCCCGGGCCCGGGCGGTCCGGCGACCGCCGGCCCGCGGGGTCAGGCGGGCAGGACCGGGACGCCGAGCCGGTCGGCGAGGGCGGTCGCGGCC
>JALYNB010000319.1 GCA_030773395.1 Actinomycetota bacterium | reverse complement strand
GAGCAGGCCCCGCCGACCCGGGACTGGGTGCACGTTCAGCCGGACAGGCCGGCGGCGGCCGCGACGGCCCGCCGGGTGAGCACCGTCACCAGGTGCTCCCGGTAGTCGGGCTTCGCGTTCAGGTCGCTCGGCGGGTTCGTGCCCTCCGCCGCGCGGGCCGCGGCCTGCTGGATCGCGCCGGCCTCGACTGGGGCGCCTCGCAGGGCCTCCTCCACGCCGCGGGCCCGCAGCGGGGTGTTGCCCATGTTCGTCAGGCCGATCCGCGCGTCGGCGATCACGCCCCCGTCGACCCGGACGCACGCGGCCACGGCCACGATCGACCAGGCCTGAGCGACCCGGTTGAACTTCTCGTACCGGGCGCCCCAGCCCGTGTGCTTGGGAACGCGGACCTCGACGAGGATCTCGTCGGGTGACAGCGCCGTCTCGAGGTAGTCGAGGAAGAACTCGTCAGCCCGGATCGACCGCCGCCCACCCGGGCCCTCGGCCACGAGCGTGGCGTCGAGCGCGAGCGCGACCGCGCCGAGGTCGCCGGCCGGGTCGGCGTGGGCGATGGCCCCGCCGAGCGTCCCCCGGTGGCGGACCGCCGGGTCGGCGACGGTCTCGGTGGCCGCGGACAGCAGCCTGGCGTGCTGGCGGACCAGCGGGTCCTTGACGACGTCGTCGTGCCGGGTCATCGCCCCGAGAACGAGCTCGTCGCCTTCCTCGCGGACGCCGCGTAGCTCCGGGATCCGGCCCAGGTCGATGACCGTCTCCGGGTAGGCGAGCCGCAGCCGCAGGACCGGGATGAAGCTCTGGCCGCCGGCGAGGATCTTGGCGTCCTCGCCGGCCTCCTGCAGTGCGGTGACCGCCTCGGCGACGCTCCTCGGCGCCACGTAGTCGAACTGCGCAGGGATCACAGCAGGTCCTTTCCCTGATTGCCGCTGCCCGTGGCCGCGGTCTGGGCGCCTCCGTAGGAGACCGAGCCGGCGGTGGCCCGGTCGGCGCCGCCGTCCCCGGTCTGGATCGCCCGCCACACCCGTTCCGGTGTGGCCGGCATGACGATGTCGTCCACCCCGAAGGGGCGCAGCGCGTCCACCACCGCGTTGATGACCGCGGGCGGGGACGCGATCGTGCCCGCCTCACCGACGCCCTTGACCCCGAGCGGGTTCGTCGTGGATGGCGTCTCCGTGCGGTCGGTGTGGAAGTGCGGGAGGTCGGCCGCGCTGGGGACGAGGTAGTCGACCATGGACCCGGTGACGAGGTTGCCCTCCTCGTCGTAGATCGCCTCCTCGTAGAGGGCCTGGCCGATGCCCTGCGCCAGCCCGCCGTGGACCTGACCCTCGACGATGAGCGGGTTGATCACGTTGCCGACGTCGTCCACGCAGGCGTACTTGCGGATCTTTGTGAACCCCGTCTCCGTGTCGACCTCGACCGCGCAGAGGTGCGTGCCGTGCGGGTAGCTGAAATTTTCCGGGTCGAAGACGTGGCCGCTGTCGAGCGTCGGCTCCATGCCCTCCGGCAGGTTGTGCGCCGCGAACGTCGCCAGCGACACCTCCTGGATCGTCATCTTCGCCTCGGGCGAGCCCTTCACCGAGAACGTGCCGGCGTTGAACTCGACGTCGCCCTCGGCGGCCTCGAGCACGTGGGCCGCGACCCGCCGCGCCTTCTCGATGACCTTGCCCGCGGCGAGGTGCACCGCGACGCCACCGACCACCAGCGACCGCGAGCCGTAGGTGTCCATGCCCTTGGGGCTCGAGTCGGTGTCGCCGTGGATGACCTCGACGTCCTCGAAGGGGACGCCGAGCGCGTCGGCGGCGATCTGGCTCCACGAGGTCACGTGGCCCTGGCCGTGCGGGGTGGTGCCCGTGACCACCTCGACCTTGCCCGTCGGGAGCATGCGGATCGCCGCGGCCTCCCAGCCGCCGGCGCCGTACGACAGCGACCCGAGCACCCGGCTCGGCGCGAGCCCGCACATCTCCGTGAACGTCGAGATGCCGATCCCGAGCTGGACGGAGTCGCCGCGCTGCCGGCGCTCGGCCTGCTCCCGACGCAGCCCCTCGTAGTCGAAGAGCTGCATGGCCTTCTCGGTGGCCGCCTCGTAGTTCCCCGAGTCGTAGGTGATCCCCGCGATCGTCGTGTAGGGGAACTCCTCGTGCCGGATCCAGTTCTTGCGGCGGAGCTCCATGGGGTCCATCCCGAGCTCGACCGCGGACTCGTCCAGCATCCGCTCGATCGCGAACGTCGCTTCCGGCCGTCCGGCGCCGCGGTATGCGTCGGTCGGCGTCTTCGTCGTGAAGACGCCGGTGGCCGTGAAGGAGTACGCCTCCATCTTGTAGATGGAGTTGAACATGAAGGCGCCGAGCACCGGAATGCCCGGGGTCACGAGTTGCAGGTAGGCGCCCAGGTCGGCCTTGATGTCGGCCTTGACGCCCAGCAGCGTGCCGTCCCGCGTCCAGGCCAGCTCCATGTCCTGGATCTGGCCGCGGCCGTGGATCGTGGCCTGGTAGTTCTCCGTGCGGGCCTCGGTCCACTTCACCGGCCGCCCGAGGCGGCGGGCGAGGAGGAGCGCGAGCACCTCCTCGGCGTACACGTCGAGCTTGCTGCCGAAGCCGCCGCCGACGTCAGGGGCGATGACACGGATCTTGTGCTCGCCGATCCCGGTGACCATCGCGAGCATGACCCGCAGGATGTGCGGGATCTGCGTCGCCGAGTAGACCGTGTACTCGTCGGCCGCGGCGATCGGGGCGACGACCACCGAGCGCGGCTCCATCGCCGTCGGGAGCAGGCGCTGCTGGATGAGGCGGCGCTTGACGACCACGTCGGCCTTCGCCGCCGCGGCCGCCCAGTCTCCCTGCTCGAAGGGCCAGACGAAGGACTTGTTCGTGCCCTTGTCGCTGTGGACGAGCGGCGAGCCCTCGGCGAGCGCCTCCTCCATGTTCGTCACCGCGGGCAGCGGGTCGTACTCCACCGCGATGGCCTCGAGGGCGTCCGCCGCCGTGTAGCGGTCGCGCGCCACGACCACGGCCACCCCGTCGCCGACGTACCGCACCTCGTCCACCGCCAGCGGCGGATGGTCGGGGTGGACCATGTCGGGCGTCACGGGCCAGGCGCAGGGCAGGCTGCCCATCTCGCCCTGCAGGTCCTTGCCGCTGAAGGCCGCGATCACCCCGGGCACCTCGAGGGCGCCGGAGACGTCGACCGAGAGCACCTTCGCGTGGGCCATGGGGCTGCGCAGCACGGCGAAGTGGAGCAGGCCCGGCAGGACGATGTTGTCGGTCCAGTTGGTCTGGCCGGTGAGGAGCTTGGCGTCCTCCTTGCGCTTGCGGGCCCGGCCGCGCTCGCGCCCGGCGTCGGGCGCCGAGAGCATCGACGGATCGATCTGGCTGGCGACCAGGCCGGCGTCGAGCTGCTCGGTCATGCCGACACCCCTGCGGGCTGGGCGGTCACGGGCTGGGCGGACGGGGCGTGCTGCTCGCCGGGGGCCGGGGACTCGCCCCGCATCTCGGCGGCGGCCGCCATCACGGCCCGGACGATGTTCACGTAGCCCGTGCAGCGGCAGAGGTTGCCCTCGATGCCGTGGCGGACGTCCTCCTCCGTCGGGTCGGGGTTGTCCCGAAGCAGGTCGACCGCCGCGAGCACCATCCCCGGCGTGCAGTAGCCACACTGCAGCCCGTGGTGCTCCTGGAAGGCCTTCTGCACCGGGTGCCACCTCCCGCCGTCGGCGAGCCCCTGGATCGTCGTGACGTCCGTGCCGTCGGCCTGTACGGCGAGCACTGTGCAGGACTTCACGCTCTCCCCGTCGACCAGCACAGTGCAGGCGCCGCAGTTCGAGGTGTCGCAGCCGATGGGGGTGCCGACGCGGCCGAGGCCGTCCCGCAGGTGGTGGACGAGCAGCTGTCGGGGCTGCACCTCGTCCTCGTAGACGACCCCGTCGACCTTCAGCCGTACCCGCGCCATGAAGCCCTCCCCGGCCTGCTGTGGAGCCCGATTCGCGGGGGTGACCCCGC
>JALYNB010000318.1 GCA_030773395.1 Actinomycetota bacterium | reverse complement strand
GTGCCGCGCCGACGCTGAGCAGCCCCAGCGGTACGGCGGCGCCGGCGAGCCGCGCGAGGGCGGCGTCCACGGGCAGCGGCAGCGCCACGCCCGCGACGTTGCCGGCGAGCCCCGCCACGGTCGCGAGGATCAGCGGGTTGCGCACGACCGCCGCGAGCGCCCCGCCGCCGCGCCCGCGGGAAGCCCCGTCCGTGGTGGCCCGGGCCAGGGCGGTGACCGCCAGGACGTTGACGAGCGGCACGTTGACGCCGAGCAGCACGCCCATGAGCGCGAGCGCCGCCGGCCCGCGGTCGTCGACGAGCGCGAGCGCGAGGTAGGAGTTGAACCGGAAGGCCGTCTGCCAGCCGGACGCGGCCGCCACGCGGTCGGCCCCCGGCAGCAGCCAGGCGAGGCTACCGAGGAGCGCGCCGGCCAGCGTCGCCCCGACGGCCGCGAGGAGCACCGCCCCGGCCCCCGCGGTGCCGAGGTCCGCGGCGAGCGTCGTCCGCAGCAGCAGCACCGGGAAGAGCACGAAGTAGACGAGCCGCTCGAGCTCGACCCAGAACTCGCCGGACTGCCAGGCCCACCGGCGCAGCAGCGCGCCGAGGGCGATCAGGGCGAACTCCGGCAGGACCAGCGCGGCGGCACTCACCGTCGGGTCCCGCGGACTAGGGCCGTGTGGTGGTCACCGCCAGTGCCTGGCGAGGAGCACGACGGGTGCGGTGAGGAGATCGAGCGTCGCGATCTCCCCCAGCGGGGCGTCGTCGAACCGGGCCCGGGTCTCCGTGACCGCGTCCACCACCGCCGTGTAGCGGTGGCGGTACCCCTCGAGGACGGCGCGCGCCTGCGCCGGGGACAGCCGGTCCGCCAGCTCGACGTGCAGCAGGGTCAGGCCGGTCGCCCGCCCGCCCGAGGTCTCCGGAACGAGGAGGACGGTGCGCCCGTCGTGGCCCTGCGCCAGGGTGACCTCGCGCTCGTACGCCGCCCGGTGCTTGGTGCCCACGAGCCGGGGGTCGTCCTCGGTCCTGGAGCGCAGGCCCTCCGCGACGCCGCCCTTGCCCAGCAGCCGCAGCTCGGCCGACTCGCTGCCCGGGTCGCCCAGCACCTCGTACCGCGTCCAGCCGGTGACGGCGGCGACGGCCGGCTCGAGGGCGAACAATGTCCGCGCGGTCCGGTACGACAGGTCCTCGCGGGGCGCCCCGGCGCCGAGCACCTCCCGGGCCAGTCGCCCGTCGTACAGGTCGACCTCGCTCCGGCTCGTGCCCACGGTGACGGTCTTGGCCTGGTGCCGGATCGCGTCCACGGGCCGGGTGAGCTCGTCGATGCCGTGGCTCAGCGCCGTGAGGAGGTCGTCGACCAGCGCCGACAGCACCTCGGGCCGCTCGGTCTCCTGAGCGTACTGCTCGAGCCCGCGCTCGGACAGCGCGTACCGCAGGAGGGACGCGACCTGGATGCCGGTGGCGGCGCCGAGGTGCCCGTCGAAGGCGCCGGACGTCAGCTCGCGGAGGACGGCCTCCGCGGGCGCCCGCAGGTGCCCGCGGAGCTCGCTCACGGCGTCCACGACCGCACCGGACCGGGCCGCGCCGGACGGGACGCCCTGCTGCCCGGTCACCGCCGCCGTGACGGCGTCCCGCGCCGCGCGCAGCAGCCTCGCCTGCGCATCGATGGCGAGGGCGGCCTCGTAGCCGAACAGGTGTCCCGCAACCGTGGCGAGGACGAAGTCGAGGTCCGGGTGCACCGCGGGCACCTCGATGACGTCCTCGGCTCCCGCGAACCAGTGGCTGCCCTCCGTCGCGATCACGATCGGGGCCGCCTTGTGGGCACGGTAGATCGCCACCTCCTTGCCCACGTCCCGGCCGACCGACTCGGGCAGGCCGGCGGCGCAGACGAGGATCATCGGCTCCGCGGAGAGGTCGATGTGCTTCTTGTCCTCGGTGGAGTCCACGGAGATCGACCGGTAGCAGAGCTCGCTCAGCTTGATCCGCAGCTCGCGGGCGGTGACGAGGTTCGGACCGTTGCCGACGGTGGCCCAGTGCCGGCGGGACGGTGCCTGACGGGCCGCGATCTCGCGGATCTGCTTGCGCTTGCCGATCACGGTGCTCATCGCGTCGGGCAGGGCGCGCAGGCCGGTGAGGACGTCGTGCGCCCAGACCGCGTCAAGGCGGCCGGTGGCCTCGGCGACCGCCAGCGCGAGCATCACGCCGGCGGCGACCTGGGAGTAGAAGGCCTTGGTGGACGCGACGCTCATCTCCACGTCCCGACCGTCGGCCGTGTAGAGGACGCCGTCGGACTTCTCGACCAGCTCGCTGCCGCGGCGGTTGACGATGGCGAGGACCGTGGCCCCGCGGGCGCGCAGCAGGTCGACCGTGCGGTTCGTGTCGGTGGTGGTCCCGGACTGGCTGACGGCGACGACCAGCGTGTCGCGCATGTCGTCCCGGAGGCCGTAGCCCGACATCTCCGTCGCGATGACGGCTTCGGCACTCAGACCGGAGCCGCGCAGCGCGCGCCGCAACGCGACCACCAGGGCGCCCCCGGCGACGGCGGCCGTGCCCTGCCCGATCACCACGACCCGGGTGACCTCCCCGTCGGCCAGGCGCCGCCGCAGGTCGGCGGGGAAGGGCGGCTCGTCCAGCGTCACGCGCAGGCGCCCGTGCTCGGCGACGATCTTGCCGCGCAGCGTCTTGCGCAGCGAGTCGGGAGCCTGCCCGATCTCCTTGAGGAGGAAGTGCGGCTCGTCGCCGAGGTCGACGTCACGCGTGGTGACCTCGGTGGCGGTGAGGTCGGCGGCGGCGAGCGGCAGCGGCGTCCCGTCGTAGGCGAGCCGCTCGAGGCCGTCCGGCTCACCCGCCTTGTGGCGGTCGAGCACGACGACCTGACCGGCTCCGCCCGCCCCGCCCCGGACGGTCTCCCCGTCCAGGCGCAGGTACCGGTCGGCCACCTCGACGAGGCCGTAGGGCTCGCTGGCCACGACGAAGGTGTCCTCCGCGAGGCCGACGAACAGGCCCTGGCCGCTGCCCCGGCAGGCCAGCAGCATGCGGTCCGGGTCCTCGGACGCCTCCGCGGTGATCGCGACCGAGCCCTGGAACTGGGCGACGGACGACCGGAAGGCCTCCACGAGAGGGGAGCCCGCGGCCCGCCGCTTCGCCACAAGCGTCGGGATCACCTTGGCGTCGGTCGTGACCTCGCCCGGCAGGCGGAGACCCTCGGCGGCGACGAGCTCCGCGTGGTTGTCGACGTCGCCGTTGAGCACGCCGACGACGTACGGCTCCCCGTGGACACCCACCTGCTCCTGGTTGAGCGGGTGGGCGTTCGCCTCGCTGATGACGCCGACGCTGGCCCACCGCGTGTGCGCGAGGACGGCGACGTCGGCGGCCGGCGGCGTGACCGCGCGGCGCAGCAGCGCGTCGCCGCGGATCGCGTCGCGCAGCGCCCGCGTGTTGTCACCGAGCTGCCCGATCTCCGCCGCCGCCTTGTAGACGAACGACAGGACGCCGTCCGCGAGCCGCACGGCCCCCGAGCGAAAGAGCGGGTCACCGCGTCGCTGGAGCTCGTCCGCCAGATCCGCCTCGGTCAGGCCGTGGCCGCTGACGAGCACGTGCAACCCTGCGGAGTCACGGCCCCGCACCTCGAGGCGGTCCAACCCGGACAGCGTCAGCTGGATGTCGTGGTAGGCCTGCCGCGCGGGCTGAGTCGTCGCGCCGCCGCTCAGGTGCTCGACGGCGGAGGCCGTGCGCAGGCGGTCCCGCGCCACCGCCCACACCGCGTCCTTCAGCGCCACCAGGACGCGGTTCACCGCCTCCAGCTCGTCGGCCGGCAGGACAGCGGCGTCGAGGTCGCGCTCCACCGCGGTCACCTGCGCGTCGAGCTGCGCCGCGAGGTCCGCGACCTGCTCGCGCAGCCCCTCGGTGTCCAACAGGACGGTGACCCCGACCGGCCCGCGCAGGGCCTGGTCGACCCGATTCACCTCGGCGACCGCGACGCCGAGCCGCTCGGGGAGGGGGCGCTCGGACGCCACGACCTCGCGGGCCGCGGTCTCGAGCCCGGCGACCAGGTCAGAAGCCGACGGCGCGCTCCGACGGGCGGGTCGGCTCAGCACGGCGACGATTCCACACACAGGCACTCCATGGTCGACGGTCGTCGGGCGGGGGCGGCTCGGCCGGGGACGCCGCCGCCAGCACAGTCTCACCGGGACGGCGTCCGCGGCTGGACCCGGGGCGGCCGGTCGGCGGCCTACTCCTCGTTGACCGCGCTGAGCACCTGGAACAGCTCCTCGGTGGAGTCGGCGGCGACGAGCCGGTCCACCTCGTCGGTGTCGGAGAACAGGATCGCCACCTTGCCGAGGATCTCCAGGCGGCCGACCTCGTGGCCGGCTATGCCGATGACGAACCTCGCCTCGTTGCCGTCCCAGTCCACCGGTGGGTCATGCGGACGACCGCGAGCGCGGAGTGGCGGATCGACTCCTTCGCCTCGTTGGTCCCGTGCGGGATGGCGAGCTTGTTGCCCATGTGCGTCGACACGGACTTCTCGCGCTCGAACGGGCGTTGATGTAGTCGCGGGTGACGGCGCCGGAGTAGACGAAGATGGCGCCCGCCTCGCGGATGGCCTCCTGTACGACTCCAGCAGTCAGGACCCCGAGGGCGGCCCATCTGGTCGTCGCGGCGCGGCCGCCTGTAGGCCCGCACCGCTCGACCACGCCGGCACCCGCGCTGGCGCGTCCTTCAGTCCAGCCGCACGGGCTCGTAGTAGGCCTCCGCGCCGACCGCCTGGACGTCGGAGACCCAGTCCCCGTCGTACTCGGCGGTCGGCCCCTGACCCGGGTCGACGAGCGACCAGGCCTGCCGTTTGTACGTCCAGTTCTCCGGCTGCAGCCGGTGGCTCTCCCGGAACCAGCGGACGGCGGCCTGCTCGTCGCCGCGCTCGCGCACGGCGCCGCGAGCCAGTACGCCCTCCCGCCCGACGAGGTC
>JALYNB010000317.1 GCA_030773395.1 Actinomycetota bacterium | reverse complement strand
ACCGCTTCCGCCGCGGCCAGCCCCAACCCCCAGCACTGCCCGGACCAGCATGGATCAACAAGCCCGAGGAAGCCGCCACTCAGTAACTCTCAGCACCAGGTGCCCCAGAAAGGTTGACAGGTTCCGGCCGTTCCACCCGCCCTCCTGCTCCGCGTGCAGGACGTGTGCGACCAGCTCAACGTCAGTCGCGCCACCGTGCAGCGGCTGCTGGCAGCCGGCGTCCTCCCGAGCGTCAAGGTCGATCGAGCGCGCCGGGTCACCTACGCCGCCTCCAGCAGCTCGTCGGTGACCTGGCCGAGGACCGCGTATCGCTCGATGGCAGCCTTCCCGTTGGCTCGCGATGAGCAAGCGAGTCAACGGGGAGGCACCTGCTTCCGGCGCAAGGACGGTCGCTGGCAGGGGCAGCACTCCTGCAGGGGGCCGCTGGGCGAGCCCGTGCGCAAGACCGTGTATGGCAAGACCCAGGCCAAGGTGCGCCAGAAGCTCCGTGCGCTGGAGCAGCAGACGGTGGCTGGCGCCGTGACCGTGGGGCGCTCCACGACCGTCGCCGCCTTCGGGGAGCAGTGGCTCAACGGGAAGCTCCGCGACGACATCGCCCAGGGGCATCTGGCTGAGGGAACAAGGAGCAACTACACGAACATCTGGATAGCCTGGCGGAGTACGACGCGGCCGGGCCCGGTGAGAAGGACGCGGTGCTGCGCCGGCACGGTCTGTACTCCAGCCATGTGACGGAGTGGCGCAAGGCCCGGAACGCGGGCGCGCTCGCCGGCCTGTCCGCGCCGCGCGGGCGCCCGCCGACCGATCCGGTGGAGCGGGAGAACGCCCGGCTGCAGAAGGAGAACGAGCAGTTGGCGCGGGAGCTGGCGAACGCGCGGCTCGTGTTCGAGGTCCAGGGAAAAGTCTCCGCGCTGCTGGAGCAACTGTCGGGCAGCGGCGACCCCCGGCTCGACCCGGCCGCCGGGTCGAACCGCCCGTGGCCGATGGCGGCACCGGGGTCGCACGGGGAGCATGGAGGCGCGACCGCGAGGAACGTCCGCCGGGACTCCCCTCGGGGCCAGCGGCGCTGCCTTGCTTGAACGACTTCGAGGTGACCCCCTGCTGTGAACGAGTTCGAGCGCCTGGTCGCTGAGGGTGAGCACAGGTTGCAGCTCGAGGAGCTGCGCAGGTCCGGCAGACTCCGCCGCCCGTTCTTCGAGAGCTGGTGGTTCCCAGGGCTCATGTCGCTGCAGGTCTGGCCTCGGGTGCTTCTCACCCTGGCGGACCCGGAGCGTACGAGCGAGCGGGTCTGGGAGGCCGTCGTCTTCAGCCTGCTCTTCCTGCTCTTCCTGGCCTTCTGGCTACGGGCTCGCCGGAAGGGAGCCGCACGCCGCGAGGCACTGTGGCGGGAACTGGAAACAGAGCAGTCCCCTCCGGGCGAGGGTGAGGGTCAGCGCCCGGCTGCAGACTGACGGCCGCGAGGGGCAGTTCTGGACGGCACCGCCGACGGAGCAGCAACGCCGGGCACAGCCGGCCGCACGCCGGCTACGTGCGCTCGGAGCGCAGGATCGACGCCTGATGGCTGCGCATGTCGGCCTTGGCCGCCGTCCAGGCAGCGTCGAGGTTGTCACCAACGTGACGGCGGTACGGCGATGCGCTCGCAGCCGTGCGGGCCGACGACCTCGCGACCCTGGTGGTGTGGGCCGCAGTGGAGAGATCGGGCTGGCGGACGCCGCGGCCGAGGGTGCGTTCGACGAGGTGTGCTGGGCGCGGCCGACCAGGCGGCGAGGACAACCGCAACGTCGCGCGCATGGCCGTCATCGGGGCGTCCCAGGGAGCTAATCCAGTGGGTGGTACGCGACGCGCGAACTGAGTCCGGCCAGGAAAGACTGTCCCGGTGGACCACGCGTCGCGCCGAGAGCCCGGGCTGTCGGTAGCCGCGGTGGCCTCGCGGCCGGACTCCCCGTGGGGGCGCTTCGACGACCTACGCGCCGGGACGGCGCGACTGTTCACTGACCTCGACGGGGTCGTCGTCGCCGAACGGCCCGAGGACGTGGTCCCGGTGCTGGCCGCGGTCGATCGGGCGTCGGAGGCGGGGAAGTGGGCGTTCGGTTACGTCGCCTACGAGGCCTCCGCCGGTCTGGACGCCGGGCTTGCCGTGCACCCGCCGGACACCGCCCGGATGCCGCTGGTCTGGTTCGGTCTCGGGGGCCCGCCGCGCGAGGTCCCGTCCCTCGAGGTGATCCCGGGCGGTGACTACGCGTCCGCGTGGTGGCCGGACTGGACGCCGGAGGCGCACGCGTCGGCGGTGGCGGCCGCCAAGGAGCGGATCGCGGCCGGGGACACCTACCAGTGCAACCTGACCGCCCGCCTGCGGGGGCGGGTCGAGGGTGACCTGGTGGCCTTCTACCGCGACGTGGCCCTTGGTCAGCGTGGCGCGTACAACGCCTTTCTCGACCTCGGCCCCGTGGTTGTTGCCAGCGCGAGCCCGGAGCTGTTCTTCCAGCGTCGCGGTGACCGGCTGCTGGCCCGGCCGATGAAGGGCACGGCCCCGCGCGGACGCTTCCTGCCCGAGGACCAGGAGGAGGCCAGCGCGCTCCGGGCGAGCGCCAAGGAGCGCGCCGAGAACATCATGATCGTCGACCTGATGCGCAACGACCTGGCCCGCGTGGCGGAGCCCGGCACGGTCGCGGTCGGCAGGTTGCTGGAGGTCGAGCGGTACGAGACCGTCCTGCAGCTCACTTCCGACGTGGTGGCGACTCTCCGGCGCGGTTGCGGTCTCGTGGACCTGTTCCGGGCCCTGTTCCCCTGCGGGTCGGTCACCGGCGCCCCCAAGGCGAGCACGATGCGGTTGATCCGCGAGCTGGAGCCGACCCCGCGCGGCGTGTACTGCGGGGCGATCGGCGTCGTCGCCCCTCCGTCCGAGCCGGTCCGGGCCTCGTTCAGCGTGGCGATCCGCACGGCTGTCGTCGACCGCGCCAGCGGGGAGGCCGTGTACGGCGTCGGAAGCGGGATCACCTGGAGCTCAAACGCCGAGGCCGAGCACGCCGAGGTGCTCGTCAAGACGTCGGTGCTGAGCCGTCGGCACACCGACGTCGATCTGCTGGAGACGATGCGCTACGACGGCGACGGACTGCGCGAGCAGACCCGGCACCTGCGTCGGCTCGCCGAGTCCGCCGCGCACCTCGGCTACCGCTACGACGAGACCGCCGTACGCGAGCACCTGCGCGACCGGCTTCGCGGCGTCGACGCAGCCCGCGTGCGCCTGCGGCTGCGCCGGGACGGGACGGTGGCAACGGACCTGGCGCCGCTCCCCGCGGCGGACGGGGAGCCGGTGCGGTTGGCCGTCGACGATGATCCTGTCAACTCCCGGGAGCACTGGCTCTTCCACAAGACGACGCGGCGTGAGCCCTACGACCGCCGCCGGGGCCGCCGGCCCGACGTGGATGACGTCGTTCTGGTGAACGAGCGCGGCGAGATCACGGAAGTGACCACGGGCAACCTGGCCGTCCGTCTCGACGAGTGCTGGTGGACGCCGCCACTGTCGTCGGGACTGCTTCCCGGTATCGAGCGGGCACGCCTGCTCGATCTCGGCATCCTGCGGGAGCGGCCGCTGTCCGTCGCCGACCTCGGCCGCAGCCAGGAGGTCGCAGTCCTCAACTCCCTCCGCGGCTGGCGGCCTGCACGTGTCGTAGCCGCCCCTGTTGCGCCCAGAAACCGGGTGGGGTCCGCCGACGTGGTCTGCGATCGGCCCGGTGACGACGACGGGCGTGGCGTCGAGGCGTGACGTAGCCACCGGCGCCCCGCCGCTTCGACTCGTCAGTGCGTGGGCGTCTGCGCCGCCCCGGTCCCCTTGCGCGCCCGGGCCACGAGGGTGACGGCGAGCACGACGACGGCGCCGACCACGAGCCCGACGGCGGCGCTGGCGAGCGTCTCGACCAGCCAGGTCACGAGGCCGGTGAGCGCGCCGACGGCGCTGCCGGCCGCCTCCTCCAGGTGGTGCACCACTTCGTAGGGACCGTGCCACCCCAGCTCGTCGACGCCGACCAGCAGGATGTGCCCGCCCACCCACAGCATCGCCGCGGTGCCGACGACGGCGATGACCGCCAGCAGTCGAGGCATCGCCTTCACCATCCCGCGGCCGAGACCGGCGACGCCGGGCGAGGGGCGCTGGGCGAGCCGCAGGCCCACGTCGTCCAGCTTCACGATGAGGCCGACGACGCCGTACACCAGCGCGGTGATGCCCACCGCGACGACCGCGAGGATGAGGGCCCGGGTCACCAGTGGCTGGTCGGCCACCTCGTTGAGCGCGATCACCATGATCTCGGCGGAGAGGATGAAGTCGGTGCGCACGGCGCCGGAGACGATGGTGTCCTCGTCCGGCATCGCCGGTTCCCCGTGCCCGCCGTGCTCCCCGTGCTCGCCGTGGTGGCCGTGGTGGCCGTGGTGGCCGCCGAGCTTCTCCCAGACCTTGTGCGCGCCCTCGTAGCACAGGTAGGCGCCACCGAGCATCAGGATCGGGGTGAGGAGCACCGGCAGCAGCTGGCTGAGCAGCAGGGCCACCGGCAGGATCACCAGGAGCTTGTTGCGCAGCGACCCGGTCGCGATCCGGCGGATGATCGGTAGCTCGCGCTCGGCGGTGAGACCGCGGACGTACTGGGGGGTGACCGCGGTGTCGTCGACGACGACGCCGGCCGCCTTCGCGCTCGCCCGGCCCGCTGCCACGCCGATGTCGTCGACGGAGGCAGCGGCGGCCCGCGCGAGCGTCGCCACGTCGTCGAGCAGGGCGACCAGGCCGGCGCTCATAGGGGGTCCTGCCGACGTGGGACGCCGGCGGCCCAGAGCCCGGCGGTGGGGTCCTTGCCGGGCGGGACGAGTGCAGGTGAGCTCATGCCGGCCAGTGTGCCCGGCGGGCCGCGGTTCTCACCGGCCCCGCCGGACCGCGACCGGCGCTGCGCCGGACGAACCCCGCGCCTCGGATGCGGGTAGGTCCGCGGTCGTGGCGACGACGAAGGGTCACCCGCTGGAGGTCTCCGGCCGCGAGGTCGTGATCACCAACCCCGACAAGGTCGTGTTCCCCGACGCCGGGCACACCAAGTTGGAGCTCGTCCGCTACTACCTGTCGGTCGCCGAGGGGGCGCTGCGCGGGGTCGCGGGCCGGCCGATGGTGCTCAAGCGGTTCGTCAAGGGCATCGGTGAGGAGGCCGTCTTCCAGAAGCGGGCACCGGAAAGGCGCCCGGACTGGGTCGAGGTGGCGCTGCTGCACTACGCCTCGGGAACGTCGGCCGCTGAGACCGTCGTGCGGGACGAGGCGGGGCTGGCCTGGGTCGTCAACCTCGGCTGCGTGGACCTCAACCCGCACCCGGTGCTCGCCGAGGACCTCGACCACCCCGTCGAGCTGCGCATCGACCTGGACCCGATGCCCGGCGTCGACTGGCACCAGATCGTCGACGTCGCGTTCGTCGCCCGCGAGGTGCTCGCCGACTGCGGGCTGTCGGCGTGGCCGAAGACGTCCGGCTCCCGCGGCTTCCACCTCTACGCGCCAATCGAGCCGCTCTGGACCTACCCGCAGGTGCGGCTGGCCGCGGAGACCGTGGCCCGTGAGGTGGAGAACCGAGCGCCCGGCCTGGCGACCAGCCGGTGGTGGAAGGAGGAGCGCCAGGGGGTCTTCGTCGACTTCAACCAGAACGCCAAGGACCGGACGGTCGCGTCGGCGTACTCCGTCCGCGCCACCCCGGACGCCCGCGTGTCCACGCCGCTGCACTGGGAGGAAGTGCGCGACGTCCGCCCGGAGGACCACACCCTGACGACGGTGCCGGCTCGGTACGCCGAGGTCGGCGACCCGTGGGCCGGGATGGCCGGCGGCGGCTCGCTGGAGGCCCTGCTCGCCCTGGCCGAGCGCCTCGGCCCGGCGGAGAAACCGCCGAAGGGGACCGGGCGGCGGACGGTGACGGTGCCGCTCGTCGAGGTCGCCCGTGCGCGCACGAGGGCGGAGGCGCTCGCCGGGCTGGAGTCCTGGAAGGCGAAGCACCCCGACGTCGTACCGCTGCTCGAGGTGTCAGACGTGCTCGTGGACGGCATGCGCGGCAGCAGCTCGCTCTGGTACCGGGTACGGGTCAACCTGCAGCACGTCCCGGAGGCCCAGCGACCGGAGCAGGCCGAGCTCGAGGTCGACTACGACCCGTGGGCCGGCTACCGCGGCGCGCAGCGACGGCGCTGAGCGGGCCACGACCGACGCGGCCCGCTCGGCACGGCCACCCTCAGTGCGGGTGCCGACCCCCGGTGACCCGTCGCCCCGTCGGTGGGCCGGTCACGACGGGCTCCCCCGTGAGCGCACGGTCGCGGCGCCCGCGGTC
>JALYNB010000316.1 GCA_030773395.1 Actinomycetota bacterium | reverse complement strand
CGGCCGGGCCGCCCGGGCACCCGGTCGGCCGCCAGCAGGTCGGCGAGGAGCACGTCGACGAGGTCGGCCTCGCCGTGCCCCGCGCCGGACATCCGGGCGGCGTACGACGGCCCGGCGCGATGACCGGTCTCGGCCTCCCAGCGGGTGGTCCCTGCGCTCGACGACACGGGCGTCAGGCGCCGACCATGGCCTTCGCCCGCCGACCGCGAAGCTTCTCGCGGTCGCTCGCCGCCAGGTGCACCTTGCGGATGCGCACAGTGGCCGGCGTCACCTCGATGCACTCGTCCTCGCGGCAGAACTCGAGCGCCTGCTCGAGCGACAGCTGCTTGTGCGGGATGAGCGGCACGAGCACGTCGCCGGACGACTGCCGCATGTTGGTGAGCTTCTTCTCCTTGGTCGGGTTGACGTCCATGTCGTCCGACCGGGAGTTCTCACCGACGATCATGCCCTCGTACACCTCCGTGCCGGGGCCGACGAACATCGTCCCGCGCTCCTGCAGGTTCGCCAGGGCGAAGCCCGTGGTCGGGCCGCGCCGGTCGGCCACGAGGGAGCCGGTCGGGCGCGTCCGGATGTCGCCGAACCACGGCTCGTACCGCTCGAAGACGTGGTGCAGCAGACCGGTGCCGCGGGTCTCGGTGAGGAACTCGGTGCGGAAGCCGATCAGCCCGCGGGCAGGGACGACGTACTCGAACCGGATCCAGCCCGTGCCATGGTCGCCCATCTGCTCCAGGCGCCCCTTGCGCAGGGCCATGAGCTGGATCAGGACGCCCTGGTACTCAGCCGGAGCGTCGATCGTCAGCCGCTCGACCGGCTCGTGGAGCTTGCCGTCGATCAGGCGCGTGACGACCTGAGGCTTGCCGACGGTCAGCTCGAAGCCCTCGCGCCGCATGATCTCGACGAGGACGGCGAGCTGCAGCTCGCCGCGGCCCTGCACCTCCCAGGTGTCGGGACGGTCGGTCGGCTGCACGCGGATCGAGACGTTGCCGACGAGCTCCGCGTCGAGACGGCTCTTGACCAGCCGAGCGGTGAGCTTCTTGCCGCTCTCGCCCGCCAGCGGCGAGGTGTTGATGCCGATCGTCATCGAGATCGACGGCTCGTCGATCGTGATGACGGGCAGCGGGCGCGGGTCCTCGGGGTCCGCGAGGGTCTCGCCGATCGTGATCTCGGGGATCCCGGCGATCGCGACGATGTCGCCGGGGCCAGCGGACTCGGCAGGCTTGCGCTCGAGCGCGTCGGTCATGAGCAGCTCGGTGAGCCGCACCCGCTCGATCCTGCCGTCGGTCTTGCACCAGGCGACCGACTGGCCCTTCGTGAGCGTGCCGTTGTGGACTCGGCAGAGGGCGAGCCGGCCGAGGTACGGCGTCGCGTCGAGGTTGGTGACGTGGGCCTGGAGCGGCGCCTCGTCGTCGTACGACGGAGCCGGGACGTTCGCCAGGAGCGTCTCGAAGAGCGGGTCGAGGTTCTCGGCGTCGGGCATCCCGCCGTCCTCGGGCCGCGTCAGCGACGCCCGGCCGGCCTTGGCGGAGCAGTAGACGATCGGGAACTCGATCTGCTCCTCGGTCGCGTCGAGGTCGAGGAACAGCTCGTAGGTCTCGTCGACGACCTCGCCGATCCGGGCATCCGGGCGGTCGACCTTGTTCACGACGACCACCACCGGGAGGTGCGCGGCGAGCGCCTTGCGGAGCACGAAGCGGGTCTGAGGCAGCGGGCCCTCGCTCGCGTCGACCAGCAGCACGACGCCGTCGACCATCGACAGCCCGCGCTCGACCTCGCCGCCGAAGTCGGCGTGGCCCGGGGTGTCGATGATGTTGATGGTGTGGTCCCCGCGGCGCACGGCCGTGTTCTTCGCGAGGATCGTGATGCCCTTCTCGCGCTCGAGGTCCATCGAGTCCATGACGCGCTCGTCGACGGAGCCCTCGTCGGCCTGGTGGGCGGTGAAGGCGCCGGACTGCCAGAGCATGGCGTCGACGAGGGTGGTCTTGCCGTGGTCGACGTGGGCGACGATGGCGACGTTGCGCAGGTCTTCACGACGGCGTACAGGCACGGCGGGGCACACTCCGAACGAGCGGGGGCAAGGGGGCGCAGTCGCCGGCGGGCGCGCGACGGCCAACAGTCTACGTGCTGGGATGGAACCGATACGGTGACGGATTCGTCACACGCCGTTTCTGGAATACGCCGATGGAGTCGTCCCGAGCGCCGTCCGGCGCGAGGTCCCGCCAGGAGGAACGCACGATGCGCGCCCGCCCCGCCCGTACCGCTCGCTCCGCCGCCGTGCTGGTCGCGCTGCCACTCGCGCTCGCCGCCTGCGGGTCCGACTCCGCCGAGGTCGCCGCCCCCGCGGGCGCCCCCGTCTCCGGCTCGCGCGCGGCGAGCGCTCCACCCTCGCCGGACGAGTCGGCCCCCGCGACGCCGTCCGGGTCGCCGTCCGCGTCGCCGGCTGAGTCCGGGTCGGAGTCGGACTCCGCGGGCGGCAACAGTCACTCGGGGCACACCGGCGGGCTCGTCCGGGTGGGCGACCTCGCCGTCGGCGACTGCTTCGACGATGTGGCGGCCGGGCTGAACGAGGTGGAGGAGGTGCCGGTCGTCCCGTGCGAGGGACCGCACGCCAACGAGGTGTTCGCGGTGCTGGAGCAGCCCGGGGAGGAGTACCCGGGCGAGGAGGAGATGGGCAGCCTCGCCGGCGAGGGCTGCTACGCGGCGTTCGAGGAGTACGTCGGCGCACCGGTCGAGACGTCCGCCCTCACCGCGTTCCCGATCGCGCCCACAGCAGAGTCGTGGGCGTCGGGCGACCGGGAGGTGGTCTGCGTGCTCACGGGGACGGGGCCGCGCACGGGCTCCGCGCAGGGGAGCGGCGCCTGAGCCGGCGACCGGGGACGTCAGTCCGGCCGCAGCCAGCCCGGCAGCAGCGCCACGAGCGGCAGGTCGGGGGCGAGCCACGGCACGTCGTGCAGCTCGTCGGCGCCGAGCCAGCGCAGCGCCGCGTGGTCGCGCGCCTCGGGGACGCCGTCGACGAGCACGGCGACCCAGAC
>JALYNB010000315.1 GCA_030773395.1 Actinomycetota bacterium | reverse complement strand
GCTGACCCGAGCCGGACCGGCGCCGAGCGCGAGGAGCCCTCGGAGGTCCGCTCCGACGGCCGTCCCGTCAGCGCCGGCGCCAACCCGAGCGGTGAGACGCCCGACGTCGCGACCGAGGGCGAGCCTGCCCCCGCGAACAACCCGACTCAGCCGGCCCCCGCCGCTGAGACCGCCCCCGCAGACCAGGAAGGGGCCTGACGATGCTCATCCCGCGCAGGGTCAAGCACCGCAAGCAGCACCACCCCGACCGCAGTGGTGCGGCCAAGGGCGGTACGTCCCTCGCCTTCGGCGAGTACGGCATCCAGGCGCTCGAGCCCGCCTATGTGACGAACCGGCAGATCGAGTCGGCGCGTATCGCGATGACCCGGCACATCCGCCGTGGCGGGAAGGTCTGGATCACGATCTACCCGGACCGCCCGCTGACCAAGAAGCCGGCGGAGACCCGCATGGGCTCGGGCAAGGGCTCGCCCGAGTGGTGGGTGGCCAACGTCAAGCCGGGCCGCGTGATGTTCGAGCTCTCCGGCGTGGCCGAGCCGATCGCCCAGGAGGCGCTCCGGCGCGCCATGCACAAGCTCCCGATGAAGTGCAAGTTCGTGCGGCGAGAGGGCGGTGCGTGATGGCGAGCCAGACCACTGCGACCGAGCTCCGCGGGCTCGGCGACGACGAGCTGCAGACGCGGCTGCGGGAGTCGAAGGAGGAGCTGTTCAACCTCCGCTTCCAGGTGGCGACGGGGCAGCTCGACAACAACCGGCGCCTCCAGCAGGTGCGCCGTGACATCGCCCGGGTCTACACGGTCATGCGCGAGCGCGAGCTCGGCCTGGTCGTGCGCACGGGCAGCGAGGGTGCGGCATGAGTGAGACGAGTGGACCGGTGAGGACGGACGTGGCCGTGAGCACGGACGCGGCGGGCAGCGCGGACGCCGCGATCAACAGCCGGCCGTCCCAGGGCAGCAGCGAGCAGGACGGGCGGAACTTCCGCAAGACCCGCGAGGGCCTGGTCGTCAGCGACAAGATGGACAAGACCGTCGTCGTGGCCGTGGAGGACCGGGTCCAGCACCCGCTTTACCACAAGACGATGCGCCGGACGAACAAGCTCAAGGCTCACGACGAGCAGAACGCCGCCGGCGTGGGTGACCGGGTGCTGCTGATGGAGACCCGCCCGCTGTCGGCGACCAAGCGCTGGCGCATCGTGGGAATTCTGGAAAAGGCCAAGTAGTCGTCCGGCCACACCAGTAGCCAGGTGGTTCGGGTCCGAGCGTTCGGGCCCCGGAAGACCGCCACACCGCCCGGCCCAGCCGACCCATGCAGGTAGAGCAGGAGTATCGGAAATGATCCAGCAGGAGTCGCGGCTGCGCGTCGCCGACAACACGGGTGCCAAGGAGATCCTCTGCATCCGTGTGCTCGGCGGCTCGGGCCGGCGCTACGCGGGCATCGGCGACATCATCGTCGCGACCGTGAAGGACGCGCTGCCCGCGGCCGGCGTCAAGCGGGGCGACGTGGTCAAGGCGGTCGTCGTCCGCACGAAGAAGGAGCGCCGGCGGCCGGACGGTTCCTACATCCGGTTCGACGAGAACGCGGCGGTCCTCATCAAGGACAGCGGCGACCCGCGGGGCACGCGCATCTTCGGCCCGGTGGGCCGCGAGCTGCGGGAGAAGAAGTTCATGCGCATCATCTCGCTGGCACCGGAGGTGCTCTGACATGGCCGGCCTGAAGGTGAAGAAGGGCGACACGGTCCAGGTGATCACCGGCAAGGACCGCGGTTCGGTCGGCAAGGTCATCGAGGCCTTCCCCAAGGAGCAGCGGGTCCTCGTCGAGGGCGTCAACCGGATCAAGAAGCACACGGCCGTCTCGCGGACGCAGCGGGGGGCCTCGTCGGGCGGCATCGTCGTCCAGGAGGCCTCGATCCACGTCAGCAACGTGATGGTCGTGGACCCGAAGGACGGCAAGCCGACGCGGGTGGGCTACCGCAAGGACGAGAACGGCAAGTCGGTGCGCATCTCGCGCCGCACAGGCGAGGACATCTGATGACTGCCACCACCGAGACCGCGACCGTCGCCGCGCCTCCGCCGCGGCTGAAGGCCCGGTACCGCGAAGAGATCGTCGCCGCCCTGCAGGGGCAGTTCGGCTACGCGAACCCGATGCAGGTGCCAGCCGCCGTCAAGGTCGTCGTCAACATGGGTGTCGGCGAGGCGGCGCGCGACGCGAAGCTCATGGACGGCGCCGTCCGCGACCTCACGGCGATCACCGGTCAGAAGCCCGCCGTCGTCAAGGCGCGGGTGTCGATCGCCCAGTTCAAGCTGCGCGAGGGGATGCCGATCGGCGCCAAGGTCACGCTCCGGGGCGACCGGATGTGGGAGTTCCTCGACCGCCTCGTGACGGTGGCGCTGCCGCGGATCCGCGACTTTCGCGGGCTCTCGCCCCGCCAGTTCGACGGCAACGGCAACTACACGTTCGGACTCTCCGAGCAGTCGGTGTTCCACGAGATCGACATCGACAGGATCGACCGGCCGCGCGGCATGGACATCACGGTCGTGACCACGGCGACCACCGACGACGAGGGGCGCGCGCTGCTGCGTGCGCTCGGCTTCCCCTTCAAGGAGTCCTGACCCATGGCGAAGAAGGCCCTGATCAACAAGGCCGCGGGCAAGCACAAGTTTGCGGTCCGCGCCTACACCCGGTGCCAGCGCTGCGGGCGCCCGCGCGCGGTCTTCCGGGCGTTCGGCCTCTGCCGCATCTGCGTGCGCGAGATGGCGCACGCCGGTGAGCTCCCGGGCGTGACCAAGTCCTCCTGGTGACCCGTCCCCGGCGCTGACCGCCCCCACCGACCCCCGCTGTGCGGGGCCGAGGTCGGGGGCGTCATGCTGGGACAGGTACGGCCTCCGGGCCTGCGGCCACGGCGGTCTGTGACTGCCGCGACCCGCGCACGTCAGCACCAATTCACCCCTTCGCCGCAGGCCCCGATCATCGGGGGACCACGGCGAGAAAGGCCGGTAGGCCAATGACCATGACCGACCCCATCGCGGACATGCTCACGCGGTTGCGCAACGCCAACACGGCGTACCACGACCGCGTCGTCATGCCGCACTCGAAGATCAAGAGTCACATCGCGGAGATCCTCGAGCAGGAGGGCTACGTCGCGGGCTGGAACGTGCAGGACGGCGAGAAGGGCAAGGAGCTCGTCGTCGACCTGAAGTACGGCCCCAATCGCGAGCGCACCATCGCGGGCGTCAAGCGCATCTCCAAGCCCGGCCTCCGCGTGTACGCGAAGTCCACGAACCTCCCGCGGGTGCTCGGCGGCCTCGGCATCGCGATCATCTCGACCTCGACCGGGCTCCTCACGGACCGGCAGGCCTACAAGCGGAACACGGGCGGGGAAGTCCTCGCCTACGTCTGGTAAGGGGAGCGCGAGATGTCACGCATCGGAAAGCTCCCTGTCCCCGTGCCCAGTGGTGTCGACGTGAGCATCGACGGCAATGCGGTCACGGTGAAGGGGCCGAAGGGCACGCTGTCGCACGAGCTGGCGCGCCCCATCACGATCGAGCAGGCGGACGGCAGCCTCGTCCTCGGCCGCGTCGACGACCAGCGCGAGAGCCGCGCGCTGCACGGCCTGTCCCGCAGCCTGGTCGCCAACATGGTCACGGGCGTCACGGCCGGGTTCGAGAAGACCCTGGAGATCGTCGGCGTGGGTTACCGCGTCACGGCCCGCGGCGCGGACCTCGAGTTCGCGCTCGGCTTCAGCCACCCGGTCGTCATCCACGCCCCTGAGGGCATCGCCTTCGAGGTGCAGACCCCGACGCGCTTCATCGTCCGGGGGATCGACAAGCAGAAGGTCGGCGAGGTAGCCGCCAACATCCGCAAGTTGCGCCGCCCCGACCCGTACAAGGGCAAGGGCGTGCGTTACCAGGGTGAGGTCGTGCGTCGCAAGGTCGGGAAGGCGGGCAAGTAGCCATGGCAACGAGCACCCTGTCGCGTCGCGGAGGGATCTCCGGCATTCGGCGCGTGTCCCGCGCCCGCCGCCACTTCCGTGTCCGCAAGAAGGTCGCCGGCACGCAGGCCCGGCCGCGCCTGGTCGTGACCCGGTCGACGCGTCACATCACGGCGCAGATCGTGGACGACACGCTGGGCCGCACGCTGGCCTCGGCGTCGACCCTGGACCCGTCGATCCGCGGCACCGAGGGCGACAAGAGCGCCCACGCGAAGGCCGTCGGCACCCTGCTGGCCCAGCGGGCCCAGGCGGCGGGCATCACCGCCGTCGTGTTCGACCGCGGGGGCAACAAGTACCACGGTCGGATCGCCGCCCTCGCGGACGCCGCCCGCGAGGGGGGCCTGCAGTTCTGATGGCTCGTCACCGCAGCAAGCACACCGAGTCTTACGGAAGGAACGTCTGATGCCCGGACCGCAGCGCCGAGGCTCCGGGGCCGGCGGCGACCGCCGCGGCTCCGGTGGAGGAGGCCGGGGCGGCGCGGGCGCAGCGCCCGTCAGCCCGTACATCGAGCGGGTCGTGGCCATCAACCGCGTATCCAAGGTCGTCAAGGGCGGTCGCCGCTTCAGCTTCACGGCACTGGTCATCGTCGGGGACGGCGAGGGCCAGGTCGGCGTGGGCTACGGCAAGGCGAAGGAGGTGCCCGCAGCCATCGCCAAGGGCGTGGAGGAGGCGAAGAAGCACTTCTTCCGCGTCCCCCGCATCGCCTCCACGATCCCGCACCCCGTGCAGGGCGAGGCGGCTGCCGGCGTGGTGCTCCTGAAGCCGGCCTCCGCCGGTACGGGGGTCATCGCCGGCGGTCCGGTGCGCGCCGTCCTGGAGTGCGCCGGGATTCACGACGTCCTGTCGAAGTCGCTCGGCTCGTCGAACCCCATCAACATCGTCCACGCGACCGTCGCGGCCCTGAAGGGGCTCGTGCGGCCGGAGGAGATCGCGGCGCGCCGGGGTCTCCCGCTCGAGGACGTCGCCCCCGCGGCCATGCTGCGGGCCCGTGCCGGGGTCGGTGCCTGATGCCCCGACTGAAGGTCACGCAGATCCGGTCCGAGATCGGCGCCAAGCAGAACCAGCGCGACACGCTGCGCAGCCTCGGGCTCAAGCGGCTGCACCACAGCGTCGTCCAGGAGGACCGTCCCGAGATCCGCGGGATGGTCCAGACGGTCACGCACCTCGTGACGGTCGAGGAGGTCGAGTAGCAGATGGCGGAGAACAAGCCGCTCAAGGTCCACCACCTGCGGCCGGCGCCCGGGGCCCGCACCGCCAAGACCCGCGTGGGTCGCGGCGAGGGCTCGAAGGGCGGGAGCTCCGGACGCGGCACGAAGGGGACCGGTGCGCGCAAGAACGTCGCGCAGGGCTTCGAGGGCGGCCAGATGCCGCTGCACATGCGGGTGCCGAAGCTCAAGGGCTTCACGAACCGCTTCCGCGTGGAGTACCAGGTCGTCAACCTGACCCGGCTGGGGGAGCTCTTCCCCGAGGGCGGGTCCGTGGGCGTGGACGAGATGGTGGCTACGGGCGCGGTCCGCAAGAACCGCCTCGTCAAGGTCCTCGGCGACGGCGAGCCGGGCGTGGCCCTGCAGATCACGGCACACGCCTTCTCGGGCAGCGCCCGTGAGAAGATCACACAGGCCGGCGGCAGCGTCACCACGCTCTGACGGCCCCCACAGTCGGCCCGCTTCCCGCCCGTCCGCGACCGCGACGGAGCCGGGGGCGGGCCGACTGCTGCTGTTACAGTCCATCCGGTCGAACCGCGCTGGACGCGGAGGCCCCACCGTCCCGCGGCCGTCCCGATGGCGTCATCCGATGCGGGACGACCGACCCGACCAACGGCCGCGCCAGGCGGCCACGCGCAGGAGGAGACGTGCTCACCGCCTTCGCTCGGGCGTTCCGCACCCCGGACCTGCGCTCGAAGATCTTCTTCACGCTTGGGATCATCGCGCTCTACCGGCTCGGCGCGTTCGTGCCCGCCCCCGGCGTCTCGTACGGCGCGATCCAGGAGTGCCTGGCACTCGTGGAGGACGACAGCGTCTACGGGCTGGTGAACCTGTTCAGCGGGGGCGCGCTGCTCCAGCTGTCGGTGTTCGCGCTGGGTATCATGCCCTACATCACCGCGAGCATCATCATCCAGCTGCTCGTCGTGGTGATCCCCCGGCTCGAGACGCTGAAGCAGGAGGGGCAGACCGGCCAGGCCAAGCTGACGCAGTACACGCGCTACCTGACGATCGTCCTGGCCGTGCTGCAGTCCACCGGGATCGTCGCGCTCGGTAGAGGGGCGCCGAGCAACCTGTTCCCCTCGTGCCCGCAGGCGATCATCCCCGACGAGTCCGTCTTCCGGGTCATGACGATCGTGGCGGTCATGACGGCCGGGACGGCCCTGATCATGTGGTTCGGCGAGCTGGTCACCGCCCGGGGCATCGGCAACGGCATGTCGATCCTGATCTTCGCGTCGATCATCGCCACGATGCCGGCGCAGGTGCTCAACCTGCTGCAGGCGACCTCGACGCTGGTCTCGATCGGTCTCGTCGCGCTCGCCCTCGTGGTCGTGGTCGCGGTCATCTACGTCGAGCAGGCGCAGCGGCGCATCCCGGTGCAGTACGCCAAGCGCATGATCGGCCGGCGCGCGTACGGCGGCACCAGCACCTACATCCCGCTCAAGGTCAATCAGGCCGGCATCATCCCGGTGATCTTCGCCAGCTCGCTGCTCTACCTGCCGAGCCTCGTGCAGCAGGTGGCGCCCCCCGGCGGGGCCGTGGCGACCTTCGTGGAGCGCTACCTGTCGCCGGGCAACCCGGCGTACGTCATCGGCTACTTCCTGCTGATCCTCTTCTTCACCTACTTCTACGTCGCGATCACGTTCAACCCGGTCGAGGTCGCGGACAACATGAAGAAGTACGGCGGCTTCGTCCCGGGCATCCGCCCCGGGCGGCCGACGGCGGAGTACCTCGACCACATCCTCTCGAGGATCACGCTGGTGGGGGCGCTGTACCTCGGTGCGGTGGCCGTCCTGCCCCTGCTGGCGCTGTCGCTCACCCAGGACCAGCAGTTCCCCTTCGGGGGCACCGCCGTACTGATCATCGTGGGAGTGGGGCTGGAGACGGTGAAGCAGATCGAGAGTCAACTCATGCTCCGCAACTACGAAGGCTTCCTGCGCTAGTGCGCCTCGTCCTGGTCGGGCCTCCGGGAGCGGGCAAGGGCACGCAGGCGGAGTTCATCGCCGCGGAGCTAGGCGTGCCGAAGATCTCCACGGGCGACATCTTCCGCGCCAACGTCAGCCAGGGCACTGCGCTCGGGCTGGAGGCGAAGAAGTACATGGACGCCGGGGAGCTCGTCCCGGACGAGGTCACGGTCGAGATGGTGCGCGACCGACTGGCAGCCGACGACGCGCGCGCCGGGTTCCTGCTCGACGGGTTCCCCCGCAACGTCCCCCAGGCCGAGGTGCTGGACGAGGTGCTCGCCGCCGCCGGGTTGCGGCTCGACGTCGTGCTGGAGCTCGTGGTCGAAGACGACGAGGTCGTCCGGCGGCTGTCGGGTCGGCGCACCTGCCGCTCCTGCAACCAGGTCTGGCACCTCGACTTCGACCCGCCGGCCGAGCCGGGCACGTGCGACCGCTGCGGCGGCGAGCTGTACCAGCGCGACGACGACAAGGCCGAGACCGTGCAGAACCGGCTCGACGTCTACGCCCGGCAGACCGCGCCGCTGGTCGGCTACTACGCGGGCCACGGGCTCCTCGTCGGCATCGACGCCACGGGCCAGGTGGACGACGTCACGGGGCGCGCCCTGGAGGTCCTGCGCGGGTCCCGGCGCTGACCGGGGGGACCGGGGGGACCGGGACCGCAGCCAGGCGGAACGGCAGGAGGAGACCAGACGTGTGGTGGAGGAGGCGCAGACGCATGATCCAGATCAAGACCGAGGCTGAGCTCGCGCTGATGCGTGAGGCCGGCCTGGTGGTGGCCCGCTGCCACGCGGCCGTGCGGGACGCCATCCAGACGGGGATCACGACCGGAGACCTCGATGCCCTCGTCGAGAGCACCATCCGGGACGCGGGTGCCATCCCGTCCTTCCTCGGTTACGGCAACCCCCGCGCGCCGTTTCCGGCGAGCATCTGCGCGTCGGTCAACTCGGAGATCGTCCACGGCATCCCCTCCCGCAAGCGCCTGCTGCGCGAGGGCGATGTGGTGTCGATCGACATCGGCGCGATCCTCGACGGCTGGCACGGCGACAGCGCCTACACCCACGTCGTCGGCGGTCCGGCGGCCGCGGACGAGACGGCGCGCCGGCTCCTCCAGGTCTGCGAGGACTCCCTGTGGGCGGGGCTGGCGGCCGCCCAGGCCGGCGGGCGGCTCACCGACATCTCCGCCGCGGTCGAGGGCGCCGTCCGGCCCAGCGGGTTCGGCATCGTCGACCACTACGGGGGCCACGGGATCGGCTCGGAGATGCACCAGGACCCGCACCTGCTGAACCACGGTCGTCCCGGCCGCGGGCCCCGGCTGGTGCCGGGCATGGCGCTCGCCGTCGAACCGATGATCACGGTCGGGTCGCCCGAGACCGAGGAGCTCGACGACGACTGGACGGTCGTCACGCGCGACGGCTCGCTGGCGGCGCACTTCGAGCACACCGTGGCCATCACACCGCGGGGTCCCTGGGTGCTGACCGCCGAGGACGGCGGGGCCGGGCGCCTGGCGGCGCTCGGCGTGCAGGTCGGCGGGGTGGCGGCCGCGGGCTGACAGGCCGCCCGCAGGACCTGGCCGCCCGGGTGACCTGCCCCTCCAAGACCCCGCCTGGTCACGGTCGGCAGGCCCGCGTAGACTGCGCCCTCGGTGTCCGGTGGCCGGCGCCCGGGTGTCGTGCTGCGACTGCCGCCCCAGCCAGACGCCGGCCCTGCGTCCCGCGGCGAGCCCCAGGGAGCGCCCGGCGCGGCCCGTCCCGGGGCCGGTCACGACGCCACGACACGAGCAACGAATCGCGGAGGACATGCCGAAGAAGGACGGGGCCATCGAGATCGAGGGCCAGGTCGTCGAACCCCTGCCCAACGCCATGTTCCGCGTGGAGCTGCAGAACGGGCACCGGGTCCTCGCGCACATCAGCGGCAAGATGCGCATGCACTACATCCGCATCCTCCCCGGCGACCGCGTCGTCGTGGAGCTGTCGCCGTACGACCTGTCCCGCGGTCGGATCGTCTACCGCTACAAGTGAGCCAGCTCCACCAACCCCCGCGCGGCTGCACGGCTGCGTCGAGTCGAGGAAGGCAGCCGTGAAAGTCAAGCCGAGCGTCAAGCCCATCTGCGACAAGTGCCGGGTCATCCGGCGCAACGGCCGCGTGATGGTCATCTGCTCGTCGTCCGCCCGCCACAAGCAGCGGCAGGGCTAGTCCCAGCACAGCGCGTCCCAGCCCCGCCTCCGGCGGGGCCCACCCCCGGTCGGAGGCCGGGGCCCCGCAGCCAGCGAGCCGGGCAGCTCGCAGCATCGGGGACGGCGACGCACCAGACCTCCGCGAAGAAAGAAGGAGACAGCTCATGGCCCGCCTCGGCGGCGTCGACCTCCCCCGCGAGAAGCGGCTGGAGATCGCCCTCACCTACGTCTACGGCATCGGTCGCACCCGTGCCAAGGAGACGCTCGCCGCGACCGGCGTGAGCCCGGACATCCGGGTCCGCGACCTCGGCGACGACGACGTGGTCAGGCTCCGCGACCACATCGACGCGAACTACAAGATCGAGGGTGACCTCCGGCGGGAGGTCGCCCAGGACATCCGGCGCAAGATCGAGATTGGTTCGTACCAGGGTGTCCGCCACCGGCGCGGGCTCCCGGTCCACGGGCAGCGCACGCACACCAACGCGCGCACCCGCAAGGGCCCGAAGAAGACCGTGGCCGGGAAGAAGAAGGTTGGCAAGAAGTAGTCAGCGCGAGTCCCCCGAGCTGACCGACGACCTCGCTGTAGGAGAGAGATGCCCCCCAAGAGCCGCACCGGCGCCGGAGCCAAGAAGGTCCGACGCAAGGAGAAGAAGAACGTCGCGCACGGCCAGGCGCACATCAAGTCGACCTTCAACAACACGATCGTGTCGATCACCGACCCTACGGGTGCCGTGATCTCCTGGGCCTCGGCCGGGCACGTCGGGTTCAAGGGCTCGCGCAAGTCGACGCCGTTCGCCGCCCAGATGGCCGCCGAGAACGCTGCCCGCAAGGCGCAGGAGCACGGCATGCGCCGGGTCGACGTCTTCGTGAAGGGCCCGGGCTCCGGGCGTGAGACCGCCATCCGCTCGCTGCAGGCCGCCGGCCTCGAGGTGGGCTCCATCAGCGACGTGACGCCGGTGCCCCACAACGGCTGTCGTCCGCCCAAGCGCCGCCGCGTCTGACCGGAACCGGAAGAGAGACACAAGGACATGGCCCGTTACACCGGTCCCGACTGCAAGCGCTGCCGCCGGGAGAAGATGAAGCTGTTCCTCAAGGGTGCCAAGTGCGAGTCGCCGAAGTGCCCGATCGAGATCCGGCCGTACCCGCCGGGTGAGCACGGCCGCGGTCGCACGAAGGACAGCGAGTACCTGCTGCAGAAGCGCGAGAAGCAGAAGACCGCGCGCATCTACGGCGTCCTCGAGAAGCAGTTCCGCGGGTACTACGAGGAGGCCAACCGGCGCTCCGGCAAGACCGGTGAGGAGCTGCTGCGCATCCTCGAGAGCCGGCTCGACAACGTGGTCTACCGCGCGGGCTTCGCCAAGTCCCGGGACGCCGCCCGGCAGGCCGTCCGCCACGGCCACATCACGGTCAACGGCAAGAAGGTCGACATCCCGTCGTACCGGGTGAGCGCCCAGGACATCGTCGAGGTCCGCGCGAAGTCGCGTGAGCTCACGCCGTTCGTCATCGCGAAGGCCGAGTCCCCCGAGCGCAGCACGCCCGCGTGGCTCGAGGTCATCCCCACGCAGATGCGGGTGCTCGTGCACGACCTCCCGGCCCGGCAGGCTATCGACACGCCGGTCCAGGAGCAGCTCATCGTCGAGCTCTACTCGAAGTAGCGACAGCCAGCCCCGCCGGCGCACCCGCCGGCGGGGCTGTCGCTCGCCCGGCGGTCCCGCCGGTCGAGCCCGTCAGGGCGTCATATAGCGGTCGCCCACGACAACCCGAAGGTGATCCTCCCGTGCTCATCGCCCAGCGTCCCACCCTCTCCGAGGAGCAGATCAGCGAGTTCCGCTCGCGGTTCACCATCGAGCCGCTCGAGCCGGGCTTCGGCTACACCCTCGGCAACAGCCTCCGGCGGACGCTCCTGTCGTCCATCCCCGGTGCGGCCGTCACGAGCATCCGCATCGACGGCGTGCTCCACGAGTTCACGACGGTCCCCGGCGTCAAGGAGGACGTCACCGACCTGATCCTCAACCTGAAGGAGCTCGTCGTGAGCTCCGACAGCGACGAGCCGGTCGTGATGTACCTGCGTAAGCAGGGTCCCGGCGTCGTCACGGGCGCCGACATCGCCCCCCCGGCCGGTGTCGAGGTGCACAGCCCCGACCTGCACATCGCGACCGTCAACGACAAGGGCAGGCTCGAGGTCGAGCTCACCGTCGAGCGCGGCCGCGGCTACGTCAGCGCCGTGCAGAACAAGCAGCCCGGCCAGGAGATCGGCCGGATCCCGGTCGACTCGATCTACTCGCCGGTGCTCAAGGTGACCTACAAGGTCGAGGCCACCCGCGTAGAGCAGCGCACCGACTTCGACCGGCTGGTCCTCGACGTCGAGACCAAGCCGTCGATCCTCCCGCGGGACGCGATGGCGAGCGCGGGCAAGACACTCGTCGAGCTGTTCGGCCTGGCCCGCGAGCTGAACACGTTCGCCGAGGGCATCGACATCGGCCCGTCGCCGACGGACGCCGCACTCGCCGCTGACCTGGCCCTGCCCATCGAGGAGATGGAGCTGACGGTCCGGTCCTACAACTGCCTCAAGCGCGAGGGCATCCACACGGTCGGCGAGCTCGTCAGCCGCAGCGAGGCCGACCTGCTCGACATCCGCAACTTCGGCGCGAAGTCGATCGACGAGGTGAAGGTCAAGCTCCACTCGCTGGGCCTGGCCCTGAAGGACTCGCCCCCCGGGTTCGACCCGAGCAACGTGGTCGACACCTACGGCGCCGAGGACGCGGGCGACGAGAGCGACTCCGCCTACGCCGAGGACGAGCGCCTGTAGCACCCCTGGGCCCGGGCAACCGCCCGGAGCCCCCACGGACCTCCGCGAACGACGCGCCGCGGGGGTCCCGCTCCACGAGGAGATGCCATGCCCACGCCCCCCCGCGGTCCCCGGCTCGGCGGCGGTCCTGCCCACGAGCGGCTCATGCTCGCCAACCTGGCGACGGCGCTGTTCGAGCACGGCCGGATCACCACGACGGAGACGAAGGCAAAGCGGCTGCGCCCGTACGCCGAGAAGCTCGTGACGTTCGGCAAGCGCGGTGACCTGCACGCCCGCCGCCAGGTCGCCCGGGTCATCCGCGACAAGTCGGTGCTCCACACCCTGTTCGCGGAGATCGGGCCCCGGTACGCGAACCGACCGGGTGGGTACACCCGCATCACCAAGACCGGGCCGCGCAAGGGCGACAACGCCCCCATGGCGGTCATCGAGCTGGTGGAGGCTCTCACCGTCGGTCAGCAGGCCGTCGGTGAGGCCGAGCGGGCGCGCGGCACCGTGTTCGCCGGCGCGGGCGCGGCAGGCGCGACGACAGGGGGAGCCAGCGTGAGCGACGCGAGCCAGGCCGAGTCGGCGATCGACCCGGGTGCGGCCGCGGCCGCGCAGTCGGCGGCCGGCAACCAGGTCGCGGGGCCGGCCGAGGGCGGCGACACCGAGGTGGTCACCGACTCCGCGGCCCCGCAGGTCGACAACACGGCGGGCGACGGAACGCAGGACGTCACCGGTGGCGCCCTCGCGGCCGAAGCTCCGATGACGGTCGGCGCCGACGACTCCCCGGCTGGCGGCGGCACGCAGGCCGCGCAGGCGGGTGCCATGGAGCAGGCCGAGGGTGAGCGCACCTGACCCGCTCCCCGCTCCGACGGGACGACGAGCCCGCCGCACCCCACCCGGGGGGCGGCGGGCTCGCCCCGTCTCCGGGTGAGGTGCGGCAGACAGCCGGCCCGGGAGCGACCGTCCGCCTGCGCCTCGACCTCGCGTACGACGGGACGGCGTACGCCGGCTGGGCGCGCCAGCCCGGGCAGCCGACCGTGCAAGCGGTCGCCGAGACCGCCCTCGCCCGCATCCTGCGCGTCGACGTCGGGCTCACCGTCGCCGGCCGCACCGACGCGGGCGTCCACGCGCGCGGCCAGGTCGCGCACGCCGACGTCCCGGCCCCGGTCTGGGCC